>JBJSWM010000725.1:0-3552 GCA_046085865.1 Pirellulaceae bacterium | reverse complement strand
CCACCATCGCCAGATGATGGATCGTTCACGCGATTGGAGACTCCATTTTAAAACTCACCGTAGCCACCATCGCCAGATGGTGGATCGTTCACGCGATTGGAGAGTCCATTTCCACCGCTTGGCAGCGGTGGCTACACCTGGCGGTGGCCACCACCTAAGTCGTGTGCGTGACGCCGTCGTGGTGCGGGAAGGTCTCCGTGGTTGCCACGCTTCCAGGGAGCTGCTTTCGGCTTAGCAACCAGCATCAAGGCGGAACACACCAAGGCACCAAAGCTGGGTTGGGCTCTGGTGTGTTTTCGGTCGCGACGACCGCTACACACACCCTACTGGGCGGCGATGTCATTCCGATTTAGACCCCCTCGCACCGCGCCAGCCAATCGGGATGCGCATCGGCGTGGTCGGCGATCTCTTCCAAGATCGCTTGGCGGGTCCACCTTGGCGCCCAGTTCCAATGATCGCTAGTCCCCTTTGCGTCGAGGATCAGCCAGGGGACATCCTGCGACCGCGCCTCCGCCTGCCGCTCCACCTCCACCCGTTGCCCCCATCGCTCCTTGCACCACTCACTCAGCTCAGCCAACGAAAAACTGTTCTCCCTGCCCCCCGACACGTGCCAGATCGATTCCCAGGGAGCCGCCATTCCTTTTTGGATCTGCTTGAGGATCAGCGTTCCCAGGTCCTCTGGGTGCAGCATGTCTCGCACCTGCCACCCCATCCCTCCATAGCCCAGATACTTGAGCGGCTTTGCTTCTCGCCACCGATGCAGCCAATAAGCGACGATGCCCTGATCGATCCGGCCAAATTGCCCGGCGCCGGCCATCACGCCACAGCGATCGATCCAGACTGGAAACTGGTACGCAGCACCGTATTCGATCGCCATCACTTCACTGGCCAGTTTGGTCGCCCCATACATGGAGATCGGCGCGCCGGTGGAAAACGCTGTGCCGATCCCCTCCTTCGACCATCCCTCCATCACCGCCAAGGCATGCGAAGGATCACTTGAGTCGATCTCCCACCTGGAACCGGTCGGTACCAAAGGCAATCGACTCAGCCGCTGGATCGAGTAAACTCGCGAGGTGCTCAGCAGAATCAATCCGGCCTGATGCCGTTTGCACAACTCCAGGATCTGGCAGGTCCCCTGAAGATTGTTGGAGACTAGGTCGGCGCTGGAAGATCGATGGCCGGCCGTTCCGGCAAGCACACTGGCATAAGCGGCCGCATCGATCACCCAGTCGAACCGCCCCAGCCGTTCCAGCAAGTCCCCATCGCGCTGGTCGCCCACCTGCACCTCGATCCCCTGGCTTGTGAGAACCTGGAGATTGCTGGCCGAACCCGGCCGACTGAGATTATCGACACCGGCGATCTGCAATCCTGCTGCACCCTGTTCCTTCAGCCACATGGCGATGCGGCTACCGACAAACCCGCAGATTCCAGTGATCAGCATGCGCATCGAAAATGTCGCTCCAAAATGAAGAATCCTCCCGATCGTCGCGCCACATCGCGGATGAAAAACAATCGGCTTCGATCGATCGGGGGTTGGGAAATCGTCGACGGTCGTTCTATTGTAATGAAGGTGAAGACGGAGCCCTTTGGGGTGCCGGGTCGCCTCGCAGCTTCTGCTTCCTCGAACCTCATGGCCCGTTGCCTCATGCATTCCAGTTCTTCGCCCAAGCCGCTTGCCGGGAATCTGGCGATTGCCTGCTGGAGTCTGCTGTGCTTGACGCTTGCCTGGACTTGGTCGCAGCGATGGGAGGGGGCGTGGCGGCAAGAGCAATCGGGGCACCTGCGGCGCCTGGCGATCGCCGCCGGCCAGATCATCACCTTCCAGCAACTGGTCCCATCCGCCGAAGGTCGACGCACCTGGGGCAGCCTGGAGCAGTTGCTGCAGCTTTCCTTGATGCCGCTTCCTTCCCTGGGCAGCGAAGATGGATCGGCCCGCGATGGCACTCCCTCCATGCCCAGCGTCTCCGATCCCGTCTGGACCCGGGAAGCGGACCGGCGATGGCGCGTCGCCGTGGAGATGGAGTTGCCCGAAGCGGCACCGCAAGCGAGACGCCTACTGGCTGTCCGTTTTGCTGATCCACAAGTGGCAACCACCTCCTCGTGGCTTGGCCTTCGCCCCTGGCAAATCGCTACCCTGCTGTGGGCACTGGGCGCTTCTGGTTGGTGGTTCGCCATTCGGTGGCCAAGGTGGCAGCAACTCCAGCGGGAAGCGGAGATGGCCAAATGGGCTCACTCCGTCCTGGAAGACGAAGGACGCCCAATCCAAGCTCCACAAGGCATCATCGACTCGGACAGCCCCGTGGCCAACCCACTGGAAACCGCCTTCCTGACCATCAACCGACGACTGATCGAATCGCAGCAATCCAGCCGAACCACCGGCGAAGTGCTCGATGAAATGCGAGAGGGAGTCCTGACGGTCGATCACCAGATGCAGCTGAGCTATCTGAATCGAGCGGCAGGCGAGATGCTGCCGATCAGCGGGAAGTCGCCGATCGGGCGACCCCTGGTGGAAGCCATCCGCATTCCGGGCCTAGTCGATCTGGTGCAGCGCACCATGGACCAGGAGGCAACCAACGATACAAACCGATCGTTTGAAGGAGCCGGTCAGGAGGGGGTGCTGGAGCTGGGGAGCACGCAGCCCCGATTCCTCCGAGCTCGCGCGACGCGCTATCGCCAGCCCACCGGTCTGCCTCAAGTCCTCGTCACTCTGGCCGATGAAACCCAGTTGCGTAAACTGGAAAACCTCAGGCGAGATTTCACCGCCAATGTCTCCCATGAACTCAAAACCCCCTTGTCATCGATCAAAGCTTATGCCGAAACGCTGCTGATCGGAGCCCTGGAGGACCCGGAACACAATCGAGGGTTTGTCGAGCGGATTGCGGAGCAGTCGGAGCGACTGGAGCAATTGATCTTCGATCTCCTGAAGTTGGCTCAACTGCAGGATTCAGCGATGCTCAAACCCGAGCCCCTGATGCTTAGGCCACTGCTGGAACAATCTCGCAATGCGTTTCTGCCGATCGCGCAACGCAAGGGAGTCACTCTGGAATTCGACCTCCAAATCTCGCCAGCTCTGGAAATGAAGACCGATCGCGATGCGATGCTGACGATCGTCAACAACCTCATCAGCAACGCCGTTCGTTACACACCCACCGGTGGAAAAGTGTTGGTCCAGGCTGAGTCGAATGGGGAGCAAGTGGTTCTGACGGTCCACGACACAGGAATCGGGATCGGTGCGGAAGATCTACCAAGAATCTTCGAACGGTTTTTCCGAGTCGAGAAAGCACGGACCCAGGAAGCTGGAGGCACCGGGCTGGGGCTGGCGATCGTCAAGCATCTGGTGACATCGATGCAGGGACAGATCGACGTCGAAAGCCAAGTGGGCCGCGGCAGCACCTTTCGACTCAAGCTTCCCCGCTTCATCAACGAACCTGTCATCGCCCCCATCTCCTGATGGAAAGCGTTTCTCTGGCTCAAATCCATCCACCATCTGACGATGGCTGGCGACGGACAAAATGGATGCAAATTCTTGGTAGCCACCGCGGCCACGCGGTG
>JBJSWM010000724.1:0-763 GCA_046085865.1 Pirellulaceae bacterium | reverse complement strand
GTTTCTATCCGGCAGGACGGAGTGAGCGGGATGAAGTCGTAGGGGCAACGGCTTCGGTTCCAAGGCGGGCGATGGATCTTCCACTCCCCCATGGGATGCGGCGCGAGGGGCGAACGGGGTGGGCCTTATCTTCCAGCTCCATCCATCGCGGACCATACTGCCCCAACGGACTAATGTTGGAAAAGGTGTCAGGTACCTTTTTTATAGAATTACGTCAGTTGGACTGATCGGTGTGCATGAGGAATTGACATGGAGGGACCGAGCCGATCCGCAGAAGCAGGGGGCTCTACCGTCAATTCTGTGAAGCGTTTCTATCCGGCAGGACGGAGTGAGCGGGATGAAGTCGTAGGGGCAAAGGCTTCGGTTCCAATGCGGGCGATGGATCTTCCACTCCCCGTGGGATGCGGCGCGAGGGGCGGTCGGGGTGGGCCTTATCTTCCAGCTCCATCCATCGCGCACCATTCTGCCCCAACGGACTAATGCAAATCCCTACCCGCTTCGTCGTCCCTCCTCATCGAAGCTCCCTTATGAAGGGTCCGCTGGGTGCTGTGGCCGCCGGCAACTCGTGATTCGCGGCAATGAAGCGATCGGAACCCATAAAAGTCCCGGATGGACCAAGATTTTCATTTGAAGACCAACAGGGAACATGGATGTGTCGCTCAACTGGATCGGCAGGGAAACCGTACAGAGCATCATCGGAATGTCCCTACGTCGTTGCTGGAGTGCATCCCCAAGCTTTCGTTCGGCGACCGGGAAGTTCTAT
>JBJSWM010000723.1:0-17216 GCA_046085865.1 Pirellulaceae bacterium | reverse complement strand
CTGCTTGCCCCCCAGGGGGAGTGGACCCTCCAGATGTCGCGATGCCGGCTCATTCGTTATGGGATCCCAAATCATCGGCAGGATGATGCCTGGGAGGAGAATCTTCCGAGCTGGAGCTACCTTTGGACAAACCGCTTGCATGAGCGTTCGTGGAAGCAAGAGGGATAGAGCCTTGGAAGGGTCCTTGCTGCGGGATCGATTTCGTTGGCGCCAGCATTCGCACCAGAGGAGTGGAACTCCCTTCCATCCTGCCCATCAGTGGAAGACAATCACCTACCTTGCAGTCTGTCCTTGCTTCGGTCGCGGTGTTTTCTTGCCTGCGCTGATCCCCTTTTTACGCCGATCTAATGGCGGTCTACATTCTGATGGATCCCTGGAGCTGGCGAGTCGACTCCACTGGTTCCTGAAAACGATGCTTGATGCCTCTGGAAGTCCAAGGAGCTTGCTTCTGCATGAAACCGAAAATCTTTGTCACGCGACGGATTCCCCAAGCGGGTCTCGACCTCCTAGAGACCTGTGCCCAGGTGGACGTATGGGAAGATCCGCTGCCCCCTTCTACCGAAGTCTTGCGAAGGAGGGTTGCTGGTTGTCATGGCATTCTCTCTTTGCTCAGCGATGCGATCGATCAGGGCGTGCTGGATGCGGCGGGGCCCCAGCTCAAGGGAATCGCTAACTACGCCGTTGGTTACAATAACATCGATGTGGCTCAAGCGACTCAGCGCGGGATACAGGTCGGCAACACACCAGACGTTCTGACCGAAGCAACTGCCGATATCGCTCTGCTTTTGATGCTTGGCGTGGCCAGGCATGTGCAGGCTGCGCTGGACCAAGTAAGGCGGTTGGAGTGGAAGACATGGGAACCCCTGGGGCTGATGGGGCAGGAGCTTCGCGGGAAGACTTTGGGGGTCATCGGGATGGGCCGTATAGGCCAAGCCGTGGCCAGGCGTTGTCATGGCGGGTGGCAGATGGAGGTGCTCTATTCGTCACGCCAGGACCGCGGGCCGATCGCGGGCCTGGAGTCGGCGCGGCGCGTGGAAGTGGAGGAGCTTCTTCGAAAAAGCGACTTCGTTACTCTCCATGCCGATCTGAACCCCTCGACTCGACACTTGATCAATCGAGAGAGGCTTTCCTGGATGAAGCCTACTGCGATCCTGATCAACACCGCGAGGGGTGGTCATGTCGATCAGGAGGCGTTGTACGATGCGTTAGCGCAGAAGAATCTGTGGGGGGCGGGCCTGGATGTGACGGACCCCGAACCGCTTCCTTCCGATAGCCCGCTGCGGAAGCTGGAGAATTGTCTGATTCTTCCACACATTGGATCCGCGACTTACGCGGCCCGGGAGTCGATGGCGCGGATGGCGGCCGAGAACCTGATCGCTGCCATCGCTGGAAAGCCGATGCCCTTATTGCGTCTCGGCTCCCAAACCCCTCACCCAACCCTGACGCAATCGGCTGGATCCGAACATGACGGAACGAACCGCAGGGGAGGCCGAATCGATGATCCACCACCTGACCGGACGCCTGCTGGCTTCCTTGGCAACTTGGCTCCTTTTCGCTCTGTTGGCGATTCTGCCTACCAGAAACGGGCAGGCGCAGGATGCGGACTTCTTCGTGAAGCACGTGCGGCCCATTTTCCAGCAGCGATGCTATGGATGTCATGGTTCGAAGAGCCAGAAGTCGGACCTTCGATTGGATTTGCGGTCAGCCGCCATGCGGGGAGGACAGATCTACGGTGAACCATGGATCGCTGGAGATCCAGAAAACAGCCCATTGATCCAAGTGGTGGAGAGTCTCGATCCAGCGGAAAGAATGCCGCCTGAGGGGGAGCCGCTGACCGCCGCTCAGAGACAGATCCTGCGACAGTGGATCGCTCAGGGAGCCATTTGGCCAGAGGGAGTCGACGAGTCGAAGGAGGTCGACCGCAGTGATTGGTGGAGTTTCCAGCCGCTCCATGTTCCGACCGGTTTGGTTGACATCGATCGGCTGGTCGATGAAGTCCTCGCTTCCAAAGGATTGAAGAGATCACCCCCAGCGACGAAAGGCCAGTGGTTGCGACGCGTGACTTTGGATCTCACCGGATTGCTTCCGACGCCGCAGGAGCTGGAGCAGTTTTTGGAGGATTCTGGCGAGGACTCATGGGAGCGGGTGGTCGATCGCCTGTTGGCTTCGCCTCGCTACGGCGAACGTTGGGGGCAGCACTGGTTGGATGTGGTGCGTTACGCAGACACCCACGGATTTGAAGTCAACACGGAACGCCCCAACGCATGGCCTTATCGAGATTACGTGATTGACGCAATGAATCGCGATCTCCCTTACGATCGCTTCATCCTCCAGCAGATCGCAGGGGACCAGCAAGGGGTCGATGAGGCGACAGGGTTCCTGATCACCGCCTCGGTGCTTCTGCCGGGCCAGATCGGGCAGGACGAACCATCCAAACGATTGGCGAGGCAGGATGCACTCGATGAAATCGTCAACAACATCGGGCAGACCTTTCTAGGGCTCAGTATCGGATGCGCGCGGTGCCACGACCACAAGTTCGATCCAATCACCGCGCGGGACTACTACGCCATGCAGGCCTTTGTCGCAGGCGTGGAGTATCTCGATCGCCCATGGAGGAATCGGTCTCTGCTGAGCGACCCGGAATCGCTGGGAAGGTCGATCGATCAGTTGCGGCAGGCCCGGCAACCATTGCTGGAGGGAGTGGCGGTTAGTGGCCAGGCGTCGCGACGCCCCAGGATCAACGCGGCAGAGAATCTCGACCGCAGCGTCCCCGTCCACGCTAAGTTCCTTCGATTCGAAGTGCTGGCGACCAATCGCTTGGAACCATGCATCGATGAACTGGAGGTCTTTGATCTGAAGGGGGAGAATATCGCCCTGGCCTCTCGCGGCACCATCGTTCGATCCTCAGGGGATCGCATCGATCCGGGGCGGCATGAACTTCGGTTTGTGCACGACGGAAATTATGGCAATGAGAGCAGTTGGATGAGCAGTGAAGTGGGGCGAGGGTGGGTGGAGCTGGAGTTTGCTGAAGCTCAATCGATCGCCTGGGTGGCCTGGGGCCGAGATCGTCAACGAAAATACACCGACCGGCTGGCGACGGATTATCGCATTTCCTGGTCCCTGGATGGTGCGCAGTGGATTCCCTTCAGCGATGCGATGGGAAGGGATGTTTTTGAAGAAGCTGCGGTGCCTGATCCATTCGATCTTTCCCATGCCGATCCAGCCACCAAGCAGCTTCGCAGCCAGCAGATCGAGCGCCGCGAGCAAGTCCTAGGACAGCTACGGGAAGCGACCGCCATCCCCCAGGTTTTTGCGGGTGTCTTTCGTCGCCCCGATACGATCCACCTGTTGCTGCGCGGCGACCCCGAGCAACCGAAAGAGGAGATTGGGCCAGCGGTGCCGGAAGTTTTTGTGGGGCGAATCGCTGCCAGCAAGCCGGAGGATCTGTGGTGGACCAAGCCTCAATCGCTAAGCACCCCCGAAGAGCCGGCGCGACGCGAGGCGCTGGGGCGATGGTTGGCGTCTGAGCAGCATCCATTGACGGCGCGGGTTCTGGTCAATCGGCTTTGGCAGGGGCACTTTGGCACCGGCTTGGTTGCAACCCCCAGTGATTTCGGGCACCAAGGTTCGCCGCCGACCCACCCCCGATTGCTCGATTGGCTCGCCTCTCAGCTCATCCAGAGCGAATGGTCGATCAAGCGGATTCAGAGAATGATCGTGCTCTCCCAGGTCTATCGGCAGAGCAGCTTTCCGGATCCGGAGTCGATGCGGGTCGACCGCGAGTCGCGGTGGCTATGGAGGTTTCCCAGCCGACGGATGGAAGCAGAGGCGATACGCGATTGCATTTTGCAGGTCAGCGGGCTGCTGGATTTCAAAATGCATGGAAAGGGATACGATCTATTCGATCTGCGCGGTGGTCTTTCCGGGTTCCGACCCGTCGAGCAGTTTTCCGGTGATGGCCTGAGACGCATGGTGTATGCTCACAAGGTGCGCCGAGAGCGGGATGGAGTTTTTGGAACCTTCGATTGCCCCGACGCTGGCCAGAGCACTTCACTTCGACGAGAATCGACAACCCCTTTGCAGAGCCTCAGTCTCTTCAATAGCCGATTTGTTATGGATCAGTCCGAGCAAATGGCGAGGCGTTTGCAAGAAGAGGCACCAGGGGGACTGGAGGATCAGGTGCGGCAGGCCTTCTGGGTGGTTTTGGGGCGACAGCCGACCGCTGAAGAGTTGGACGAGGCGCTGCAGCTGGCGGAGCCCCACTCCCTGGCACAAGTTGTCCGTGTCCTGCTCAACTGCAACGAATTCTTGATGATCCCATGAGGGGATCCAACGCGATTGGGGAGTTGAAATCGATGGACTGCGACGAACGAAAAACTCGGCGTTCGTTTTTGTCAGATGCATCCCTGGCGCTGGGTGGCATGGCCCTTTGCACTCTCCTCCAGCGCGAGGGGTTGCTGGCCGACCAGACCGCTCCCGCCATCGTTCCGGATCATCCCTATCTGCCTCGCGCTTCGCATTTCCCTTCCAGAGCCAAGCGGGTGGTGATGGTTTTTTGTGCTGGAGCCGTCAGTCAGCTGGAGACGTGGGATTACAAACCAGCGTTGATTCGGTGGGATGGGCAACCGCTTCCCAATGGTCCCGCCGTCACCTTTCAGGGGCCAGCGGGAAACCTGGCGCGCCCGCAGTATCGATTTCGTCAGCAGGGGCAGACGGGGAAATGGGTCAGCGATTTGCTTCCCCATCTGGCGGCGTGGACCGACGAGATCGCCTTTGTTCATTCGCTGACCAGCAAGTCGAACACGCATGGGCCCGCTGAGAATTTCCTCTCCACCGGTTCGGTGCTGGATGGATTCCCAAGTCTGGGGTCTTGGTTGACATACGCGCTGGGAAGTGAGTGCGATGACCTGCCAGCTTATGTGGCAATCCCCGATCCGCGAGGCGTTCCCCAGAACGGCAGCAACAACTGGGGATGTGGTTTTCTGCCTTCCGCTTTTCAGGCAACCGCCTTCAACACGAAGGAACCGATCCGCCATCTGAGCCCCGTTGGCGTCTCAGCGCAAGCGGATCTCGCCAGTCGGGGGTTTCTGGATCGGATGAATGCAGCTCACTTGGAAGCCAACGCCGGGGACGAAAAACTGGCGGCTCGGATCGCCAGTTACCAGCTGGCCGCGCGGATGCAACTGAGCGTCCCGGGCCTGCTCGATTTTTCTGACGAGCCGCAGCATGTGCTGGAGATGTATGGAGCGGATGATTCGGTCAATGCCGACAAGGCGGCGTTCGCGCGGCACGCTATCCTCGCCAGGCGTCTGCTGGAGAAAGGAGTTCGCTTTGTGCAGCTGTTCAATGGGGCCTATGCAAGCGCGGGCAAATTGAATTGGGATGGTCATACGGCGCTCAAGGAGCAATACGACATTCACGGAGCGATACTCGATCAGCCGACCGCTGCACTCCTGGCGGATTTGAAAGCCAGAGGGATGCTGGAAGATACGCTCGTTGTCTGGTGCACCGAATTTGGCCGAATGCCCTTCTTCCAGAAAGGTGCGCTGGGGCGCGATCACAATCCAGATGGCTTCACCTGCTGGCTTGCCGGCGCTGGTGTCCGGCCCGGTGTCAGCTACGGGGAGACGGACGAACTGGGGGTCAAGGCAGTCGAGCGGGTCGCTTCCCTGTATGACTTCAATGCGACGATCTTGCATCTGATGGGGTTGGACCATCAGCGATTGACCTTTGAACACAACGGCATTCAGCGGCGTCTAACCAACGTCGAAGGCCATGTGATTCAGGAGGTCCTCAGCTGACCTAAGTCGACGCGGCAACTGACTGGTGGCTTGGTGGCCGGTGGCTTGGTGGCCGGTGGCTTGGTGGCTGGACAGCTCGCGCGTGTCGGGAAAGAACCACGCCATCCGTCGGCTTTGGGAGTCGGCCGTCAACTCTTTTTCTTTGGCCGATTCTTGACGCGATACATCTCTTTGTAGGGGAGGACGATCCCGCCATCGATCAGAAGGGTTGATCCGGTGATGTACTCGCTAGCCGGATCGCAGAGGAAGGCTACCCCATGAGCGATATCGGTCGGTTCGGCCAGACGTCCCAGCGGCAGTTCGCTTCCGTACTGCTGCAGTTCCTTCTCTGTGAAAAACTTCCGTTCCCCCGGCGTGTTGGTCCAGCCAGGGTGGATCAAATTGACTCGCACGCGATGTTCCGCCAGTTCGACTGCCGCCGTCTTGGCCAGTTGGTCGAGGGCGGCTTTCGCCATGTTGTAAGCGGTGGCTCCGGGGATCGCCAGATACGCATGCGGGGAGCTGATAAAGACCATGTTCCCCCCTTTCTTCTGCTTGATCATCTGCTTGGCCGCCGCGCGGGCCAGATAGAAAGGGCCCCACATGCAGACCTGGATCGTCTTCTCAAAGCCCTTCATGTCGGCTTCGTAGAAGAGTTCGCGATCGGAGAACGCTGCATTGGAGACCAGAATGTCGACCCCCCCGAGTGTCTTGCTGACTTCTGCGACCATCTGGTCGACGGCTTCTTGAGATCCGATGTCGGCGATGGCGGGAATCGCTTTCACCTTCGCCTTTTTGCATGCCTTGATCGTCTCTTCCGGCATCACCAAGTCGTTGACCGCCACATCGGCTCCCGCGTTCGCCAGCGCCACGGCGATCGCCGCACCGATTCCTCGCCCTGCCCCGGTGACAATGGCTCGCTTTCCCTTCAGACGCTTCTCTGCCACGGTTTGGAAAGTCCTTTCAAGAGAGTCGATTGGAGAGGGACGGATGCATGAGAAGCGGCACGCTTGGCTTCATGCGACTGGATCCCGACGCTGGATTACGATCTGCCGTAACAGTTTATCGAAACCCTACCAAAGTTCCAGCAATGCCTGTTGCCAGCAAGGGGGATCGGCTGCGTTGGTTGAAAAAAGTACTGATTGGGGTACAACAAATCGCTCGTTGCACCATCCCTTTGGCTTGATATGTACGGAAAAGAGACCGATGACCAGCTCCCGTTCCGATCTTGATTTGAAGGATCCCTATTTCCAGTCGCTTTTCGCCGAACGGATTGGGGGAGCCCAGTATGGCAAGGGGACCGAGATCTACAAGTTTGAGAAGATCAAGCGAGCCAAGAGGAAGGCGCTCGCCGACTATCCGGATCGATGGTTGATCGACTTCGGCATCGGCGAAAATGATTCGATGGCCGATCCGGTGGTGCGGCAGTCGATGGAGCGGGAGATTCATCGATCGGAGAACCGAGGCTATGCTGACAACGGCGTCGGAGAATTCAAGGAGGCGGTGGCGAGATTCATGGAGCGACAATTCGGAGTCTCGCTCGACCCCGCCTCGCAGATCAACCACTGCATCGGCAGCAAGACGGCGCTTGCCATGCTGCCTGCCTGCTTCATCGATCCGGGCGACATCACGCTGATGACAGTCCCTGGCTATCCCGTTGCAGGGACGCACACTCGGTATTACGGAGGCAGTGTCTTTCGTCTGCCGTTGCTGAAAGAGAATCACTTCTATCCTGATTTCACCAAGGTGCCGGCCGATCTTTGGCCTCGCGTCAAAATGTTGGTGCTGAACTATCCCAACAGCCCCACAGGCAAGGTAGCCACCAGGGACTTCTATCAGGAGGTGATCGCGCTTGCCAAACGCCACCAGTTCATCGTCGTCCAGGATGCCGCTCACGTGCTGCTGACTTTCGAGGGGGAGCCGTTGAGCTTCCTTCAGGTCCCTGAAGCGGGTGACGTTGGGGTGGAAGTGCATTCGCTCAGCAAAGGTTTCGACATGATTGGCTGGCGGATTGGATGGGTCTGCGGGAATGCAAAGATCGTCCAAGCATTTTCCGACGTCAAAGACAACAGCGACAGCGGGCAGTTTGCTGCGATCCAGAAGGCCGCGGTGACGGCGTTGGATACTCCGTCGATCCCCGCAGGGATTCGCGCGAAGTACCGGCGTCGGTTGGAGAAGTTGGTGTCGACCTTACGTGCTTGCGGCTTCACCCTTTCCATGCCGGGGGGCAGTTACTTCCTCTATGCACCCGCTCCCACCGGTGCCGCCGATGGGCGTCGCTTCGCGAATGCCGAGGAGGCATCTCAGTTTTTGATCACCGAGCATTCGGTGGTGACGGTGCCGTGGGACGATGCCGGACCGTACCTTCGATTTTCGGTGACCTACCAGGCGGCCGACGAAGCGGAGGAGGATCGGCTCATGGAAGAGACTCGCAAACGATTGCAGGGACTGGGGCTCACTTTCGCTTAGCTTCCGTCTTTTCATCCCGGTGGGAGGAAAGCGAATCCTTGGCGGGGGCTGCAAGGGTAGCTTTGCCCGATCGATGGAAGCAGCAGAGGTTGAGTGGAGGATCTCATGGCGGACGAATTGTTTCAACCGATGATTGGATGCCTGGGATTCCCTGTCGCTGGTGCAGCGACCCAGTTCGTGCTCCAGCAGGTGATGAAGCGGGCGGAGCTGGATTGGCATGTGATGACGGCGGAGGTGGTGCCAGAGGAGTTGGCGGTAGCGATCGAGGGGGCGCGAGCGTTGCGGTTTTCCGGCCTGGAACTGCTTCCACCTTTCGAGATGGCTGCGTTGCCGCTGTTCCCGGAAGCCTCGGCGCGCGCTCGCCAATCGGGAACCGTCGAAGTGGCTCGCCGCACTTCGCAAGGATGGGAAGCAGACGATCTGAGAATCGATGTGCTCAATCGGATGATCAACGATCGGATTGAGAAGAGCCGCGGGATTTTGCTCTGTCTGGGAGAGGCGTCCGAGTCGTGGGCAACTCTTTCGCTCGATGCCTGCCACCCTGTCTCCTGGCGGTGGATGTCGGTTACCGATCCATTTCCCGAGCTGATCGATCCCGTAGTTGCGATGGATCGCGTCAGCGATGGCAAGCTGCCGGGTGGTGAAGAATCGACTGAGGAAGCGCCACCGGTCGATCCCCAGGCGGAGGAGGCGATTGCGCCGCTGATCGTCGTGGTGGCTGGAAAGCTTTCGGACCAAGCATGGAACATCCTAGCGGAGGCGCTCGAATCGCAGGCCGGGATCGTGATCCTCACGGAAGATCCAGGCGGCTCCCGATGGCGACAGCAACTCTCGCGCACCTCCCTCAAGTCGATCGAAGCAACGGAGTATGCCGCATGGATGCTTCAGGCGAAGTACCGCTACTGGACGGGGCGTGAGGAGCCGCTTTCGTGGTTCCGGGATGCACTCGATGAGTTTCTCGCCTTTTAGCTTTTGGGCACGACTCCGTTGATCACGTTCCGCAGCGGCTCACCTAGCAACGCTCGGCGGCATGCTTCCACCCCTTTGACTCTCATGTCCAGAAGACCTTCTTCCGAGTAGAAGGCAGCATGGGGATTGATGATCAACCGATTGTAGGCTGCGTGCTTAGGATCTCTCCAGGCGACCAGCAATGGATGGTCCGGCTCGGGCGGCTCCTGCTCCAGCACATCGATCGCAGCCCCAGCCAGACGTCCCGAGGCGAGGGCGGCGGGGACCGCCTTGGTGTCGACTAGTTTTCCTCTGGCGGTGTTGATCAGATAGCTTCCCATCGGCATTTTCTCCAGTCGTTTCCCATCGATGAGATGGTGGTTCTCATGCGACATGGGGCAATGGAGGCTAACCACCAGCGACTGCTGTAGGAGATCGTCGAGGGTATCGCAGCGGATGATTCCCAGGCTCTTCTCATAGCCATCCTCGCGGCCGGGATCGTAGAAGACAACCCGCATCCCGAGCGCCTTAGCGCGGAGCGCTGTCGCCATGCCGATGCGCCCCAGTCCCACCAGCCCCATCGTCTGACCGCGCAGACGGACCAGAGGCGATGCGATCGTGTACATCCAGGGATGCGGATGATGGCGCAGGTGGACGTTGTACGGATGGATGCCTCGTGTCAGCGCCAGCATCATGCCGATGGCCGAATCGGCGACCTCTTCGGTGCCGTAATCAGGAACATTGGCTACCGGAATGCCTCGCTGAGCCGCGAAGGCGTGGTCGACATTATCGAATCCAACTCCGCAGCGCACGATCAACCGGCAATGCTTCAGCCGTTCGATGGTGCTGCGGGAAATAGACAGATTGTGAAACATCATGATGCAGTCGGCATCTTCGATTTTTCCAGCCAGCTGGGACTCCTGAAAGGCATCGTAGGCCACCACATCGGCCAAACCCTTCAGTTTCGTCCGCTCGACAGCCAAATCGTCGTTGATGAAATCCGTGATCACCACTTTGGGCATCGGTGCTTCCTTGATTATCAGAAGGGGTTAGGTAGATCCATGAGGCTAGAGTCGGTAGGGTTCAAGATCGGACATCGGCATCGAGACTGTCGCGGATCATTCGATCGAGCAGGTTTCGGGTGATGCGCTGCACGCGGGGGTCGGGGCCTTTTGGGGTAGTGTAGACGCTGGGACGGACGTATCCAGGCGGCTGGCTGAGTCCATCGGCCCACCAGATCGTCGAAGCATTGAAGACCCAGTTTCCTTTAGGGCCCGGATAGAGAGTCGATGTGTACTGGCCTCCGTTGAGTTGTCCTGGGGCCGACTGAGTCGGTCCGCTGGCGAGAATCTCCAGACCTCGGATCGGCGCTGGATCGCCATGCCACTCCCAACCGATCAGGCCCGGGATGCCGTCGCCTTGACGCATGCCCGTTCCCTCCATCACCCAATGCTCTGGAATGCGGCAGATCCAATCGGCTCCCCCGGTGACCGGTCCTGTGCTATGGGCTCCGATCAGCGCATTGGCATAGGGTGGCTCATGCTTCAATTGGCTCATCGATTCGAATTCACCGGTACCTCCTGGGGGCCCGAAGACACCGATACGGTGCAGCGACTGTCGTTGCGGGTTCCACTCCACCTTGCCGCAGACGGCATTGCCAGAAAAGAAACCGACGCTTACCCCTTGTTCGATCGCTCTTTGGACTCCCGTGTACATCGCATCGGTCCAATATTCATCATGCCCGACGCTGAGAAACGCTCGACAACGCGATAGCAACTCGGGCCGTCGATGGGTGTCGGTGTTCGACTGATAGGAGACATCGTACCCCAGCGACTCCAGCCAGAAAGAAAACGGAAACTCCCAGAGGAGAAACTCGCCCGAGCCGGTGGAAAGAGGTGCGTCGAAGATCTGGCAGTAGCGACCGTAGGGGCGCCGGAAACTGACCTCGCTTTTGTCGCCCCAATGCCATTGATTGACCCCATCGTCGTAAAGCGAAAACTGGCTGGGCCAACGGTTGTAGGCTTGCCATGTATGGTCGCTGCACTGAAACAACAGATCAACTTTCCTGTTATCTCGCACGATAAAGATCACGTAGCTGTCGACCCCCTCCGATTGCTCGGTCATCTTCCCCAGGTAGACGCCTGAAAGAGCGTCTTCGGGGATCTGCCAGCGATACATTGCGGGCCACTGGCAATCGATGATTCGGCGTTGGCCGGGCGTCGGAGTTGGTTGTGGCGAGCTGGAGAGGGGTGGGGATCGATGGACCAGCCTGCCGCCGGTTCCCTGGTAGTAGCCCATGCGATAGATTTCCAAGACGACTTCGGTCTTCTGAAGGGTGCTCCAGTGGAATGCAATCTCTTGGCCCGCCTCCACGCTAGGATCACTGCAATACCATTCGATCCAGGGAGACCGGTACTTGGTGGACGGATCGATCCGGCTGTTGGTGAGCATCCAGGAGTTGGTGCCGGGAAGTTGATTTTCAGCGACGATGCGATTCGTTGGGAGAGGGGCGACCGCATCCAAGGGGCTACCTCCCCAGGCCGATTCCACCACCGCAGGGGCTGCGGCGATGGCGCCCATTTGCAACAAAGACTTTCTGCGGTTGCTAGCAGCCATCATCGGCTCCTTAGTGGAGATCGCGGAAGTATCGTCCGTTGCTCGCCCTGCCATCACCTCGACGAAAGGGGCTGCGGTTTCAAGCGATTTGCCTCTCATTCTACCTGCGCAAGCAGCGGTGCGATGGAATTCCCGGGGAGGGGGAACACCGAATCGGGCGAACCAGTCATAATCGAGTGAGAGTCATTCGGAGCGCGACGGCATTGGGCAGGTTCGGGGAGCTAAAGAATGGGAGATAGCGAGCTGGCGGAGGGAAGATTCCAGCAATTGCTGCCGGCCGAGCTGATGGGGAAGCTGGAACGGATGGAGTTGGTGAGCCGGAAGATTTTTCGTGGGCGGATGAAGGGGGAGCGGCGGAGTCCACGCAAAGGGCAGAGCGTCGAGTTTGCGGACTTTCGCAACTACACCCCTGGGGATGACCTCCGATTCATCGACTGGAATCTCTACGCAAGGCTCGATCGACTCTATCTAAAGCTGTTCCTCGAAGAGGAGGACCTTCATTTTTTTGGATTGATCGACAATTCGCTGTCGATGTCGTTTGGCCAGCCCAGCAAGTTGGAGGTGGCCAAGCGATTGATGGCGGCGCTCGGATACATTGGTCTTTGTCGCGGGGATCGGATTGTTGTCCAGGGGCATTCGCAGACCAGTCGACCTGCCAAAGCGCATCGATCTCGTGCCTCTCTCCCTCAATTGCTTGATCAAGTCGACCGCATCCAACCAGAGGCGACGCCATCGTTTCGCGAGGCGGTGGGGGCTTTCTGTCTTCGCAATCCAGGGCGAGGCATTGTGGTGTGGGTGACCGACCTGATGGACAAAAGCGGCTACGAATCCGCGATGCGTCTGTTGATGGCGCGTCGGATGGATCTCTATGTGATCCATTTGCTTTCTCCAGAGGAACTTCAGCCCCAGGCGACCGGCGATCTTCGGCTGACCGATTGCGAAGATGGTGACCAACGGGAGGTGAGCATTACCCCGGGGCTGCTGGCCCGCTATCAGGAAAGGTTGGGTGCCTTCCTGGAAGGGGCCAAAAACTTCTGCCAGCGACGTACCATTGCCTATCTGCCGGCGCGAAGCGACCTGGCGGTGGATCGACTAATCAATGAATATCTCAGGCAGCGAGGGCTTGTCCGATGACATGGCTCAGCGCGCTGGCGCCCTGGCAATGGGCGGTGATGGCGGCCGTCCCCCTGGCGATCTTTTTGCTTTACTTCTTAAAGCTCAAACGACAGCCGCTTGAAGTGCCCAGCACCCTGCTGTGGCGCCAGGCGATGGAGGACATGCGGGTCAACAGCCTTTGGCAGAAGCTCCGCAAGAACCTGCTTTTGCTCCTGCAACTGCTTTTCGTCGCCGCATTGATGCTGGCGGCACTCAGGCCGGGCTGGAGCGGGAGTATGGGATCGGGCAAACGCTACATTTTTCTGATCGATCATTCGGCTAGCATGAGCGCTATGGATGTCGTCGGAAGTAGGCTGCAAGAGGCGAAGCGATTGGCGATCCAGCGGATCGACAGCCTGCAGCGGGGCGATGTCGCGATGGTGGTTGCCTTCTCGGATCGCGCCGATGTCAAGCAAGGCTTCACCCAAGATACCCGGAGGCTGCGGTCGGCCGTGGAGTCGATTCAGCCGACTCAGCGGACGACCCAGGTCAGTGAGGCTCTGAGAGCTGCTTCGGGGTTGGCCAATCCAGGTCGAGTCAGTTTTGGTGGGGTCAATGACGTGCAGGTGGCCGAGGCGATGCCGGCGACGGTGATCTTGCTCTCCGACGGCGCGTTCCCAGCCGTTCCCGACATTCCGCTCGATTACCTGACTGTCGACTACACTCCGGTCGGACGCGATGACGTCGCCAACGCTGCGATCCTCTCTTTTTCGATCGACCGGAACCCGGAGCACCCAGAGGAAATTGAGGCCTACGCACGGATTGGTGCTTTCGGCCCGATGACCGATTCGCGAACCATTTCGCTCTATCGCGACAACCAATTGCTCGACGCCGCCACGGTGACGCTCAGCCCCGAAGAAGAATCGGGAGTTCGGTTTGGGCTGGAGGACGTCGAAGAGGGAATCTTGAAGCTTGAGATCGATGGCGAGGACGCGCTGGCCACCGATAACACGGCCTTCGCGGCGCTCCGCCCCGTCCGCCGCACCAATCTGCTACTGGTCAGTCGCGGGAACAACGCACTGGAGACCGCTCTGGCGACCGATTCGGGTGCCAAGCTAGCGCAGGTCCGAATCGAAAGTCCCAGCTTTCTTGATGGCGAGGAATACCCCCGATTGCTGGAGGCGGGTGAGATCGACTTAGCGATTTTCGATCAATGCGCACCGAAGGATGTTCCACCCTGCAATACCCTCTGGTTTGGCATCCAGCCCCCAGGCGATCCATGGAAGCTTCAGCAGCCTCAAGGTCCGCTGCTGGTGCTGGATTGGGACCGCGAACACCCGATGATGCAGTACCTGGAGCTGGGATCGATCCGGATTGTCGAAGGCCAGCCTCTGGTCCCACCGGAATCGGCCACCCTGCTGTTGCAATCCGATCTAGGGCCGCTGATCGCCGTGGCACCTCGAGGGCCGTTCCAAGATGCGGTGGTTGGTTTCCCTCTGATCGACCATCAGCAGTCGCCACCGACCGTCAACACCGACTGGTTGATCAAGCGAAGTTTTCCGCTTTTTCTATTCTCCTCGGTGGAGTTTCTAGGTGGCGGCGTGTCGCTCAGTCATGCCCGCAGCGTTCCACCGGGAGACAGCATCGCGCTTACGATGAATCGCAAGTATCCGAAGCTGGAGATTGTCGCGCCGGACGGAAAACGGATCCAGCAGGAGCGAGGGGATCAGCCATCGATTGTCTTTTCCCAGACCGACCAGATCGGGTCCTACGAAGTCTTTGCCGAAGGCCAGGCACAGCCGCTGGAGCGATTTACGGTGAATCTTTTTTCCCCGAAGGAAAGCAGCCTCAAGCCACAGCGGGAACTCTCCCTGGGAGAGGAGACGATCCCAGAAGCGGTCGGCACATTATGGGGTCGTCGCGAACTTTGGCGTCCCCTGCTGCTTCTGGCGCTAGCCCTTCTGGCCTTGGAATGGTTTGTTTTCAATCGACGCATTTGGATTGGTTGATTCGGGATGGAGCGACGCGAGCACGACGCGGCAGGAGTGTCCCGAGGGATCTGTTGGCACGGGAAATGCAGACTTATTGACTCGGGACGGGAGTGCCGATTTGACAGTCCATCGGTCGGCTCTACAATCCTCTGGTTGTGAGAACAGGTTTCAGGCAACACGTTATCGAAGGGACAGGGAGATGGGGAAAGCTGCAGAATTGACCGATGCGAATTTCAGGAACTTGGTGCTGGAGTCGGATCAACCGGTGTTGGTCGATTTCTGGGCCCCCTGGTGCGGACCCTGCCGGCAGATCGCGCCACTGATCGAAGAATTGGCAGTCGCTCATGCCGGATCGGTGCTGGTCGGCAAGGTCAACGTCGATGAAAATCCAGAAGTTGCGACGGCCTATGGCATTCAGAGCATCCCCACCTTGATGATCTTCCGCAACGGAGAGGTGGTGGAGCGGTTCGTTGGCATGCCGCCACGATCAAAACTGGAAGCGGCTCTCGGAGCGATCTGACCGATACGAACAGAGAAGTTCGACCTACCAAGGGAAGCCGCACCACGGCTTCCCTTTTTTCATTGTGGATCGGTCGCCGCACGCCATCGAGAGAGTGGGAAGCACTCCATGGCAAACAAGTCCTAACCGAATGACACCGCGAGATTTCTCCAGGAAGCGAAGGTAGCAGCCGGTGGGAGAAGCGGGCTGCTGCTACAGTCAGGCAAGGCTGCGGTGGCAGGAATGGAAAGCCACCGCAGCCTGGAAATCGATTCAAGGCTTTCCTGACAAGTCTCAGGACTGGCTTGCCGCCAACTTCTTGGCGCGACGACGACGGAGCATCATCCCCAACATGCCTGAGGAGACGACGAGGATCGTCCCTGGTTCGGGAACCCCAGCCAGGGCAGCGCCGCTGCCACTGAATTTGGCGACGATATCCAGGTCATGACCATTGAAGTTGCCGAAGTCGTAATTGAGGGTGAAGTAGGGAAGCAGAATATTGAAGTTGCCGGAAGATCCCACTGCGGGGAACAGTCCGTCGAACATTCCGGTGTCGACCGAAGTGGTCACAACACCGCCCTGGATCGCCAACTGCACCGTGCCCTGCTGGGTGGTGTAGGGGCTGGAGATGTCGATCGAGAAGTATCCTTCTTCGACGTCCATCTGGAACAAACCGGACAAGCTTTCCCAATCGAAGGCGCCGTCGCCGCGGATATCGAACGTGATGTCCAAAAGCGTCTCTTCCAGAAGGTCACCGGTGACGGTGTCCAGGATGCTGAAGTTGATTGGATCCCGTCCGTATCTCCAGTTCTGCCAGACGCCAGGTGGTAGACCTCCGGCAACCGCTGGTGTGATGATCTGAGGCGCCCAGAGAATCTGGCCACTTCGGAGTTCCTTGCCACCGGCGACTTCCAAGGTGGAAGAACTGAAGGCATAGGCTTCCGACGGATTGGGAAGGCCAGTGACCGTGTCTCGCTTGGCCGTGATGTAGCCTTCCGACTGCATCTCCCCTCGCAGTGGAGTACCGGCACTGAAGTTATCCAGACCAAAACGGGAACCCGCGTACGCATCGTTGGTTGGGGATGGGACGGAGACGCTGTAGATCGATCCAGGTGGGAAATTGATTCCTCCCGGTCCGATGGGAACCGAGCCCTGGTTGACCGTGATGGGAACGCCGCCCCCACGTGGGACGTTCACTACATTACCGGTGGATGACTGGAAGTTCAGTCCGTCATTTTGAAAACCTGCTGGCTGACCGGCTGGATTGACTTGGTACCGGAGCGCCGGATCTCGCACCCAGGCGTGCTGAAAATGGTTGACGCTTACCGTGGGTACCACCGATTGCGCCGGTGCGAATTCGAAGAAGTGGGTGACGCTGTACTCCTTGTGGTCCACCAGTACGGCACCTTGAACCGGTGTCTTCATGGCTGTCAGCAGGAAGAAGATCAGCACCAGGTAGAAGGTATGGACCGCTGTGTTGGCAGCGCGGTCCCGTATCACATAACGCATTGTTACTCTCCTGTTGGTTCCTTGAGATTTCAAATGGAAAAGCCGACGAAAATTGTCTTCCAGGCTGCCAGTCCCTCCCGGCTGACAGCATGGTTCTACCCACGCGGATCAAAGGCTCCGCGGCGAGCAACGTTCGGAAATCCTGGCTTTTGGCGAGCCAATGCCTGCGCAGGCAACCGATGCTGACCTCCTCTCTATCTGCCTGCTTTCTCGAATCCACTCCCTTGTCAGGAAGCCATGTCGCTTTGGCTTCCGAGTCGTTGCGTTTGAGGGGCCCACCTCCTGCTCCATGCCCCTTTTGGAAAACTC
>JBJSWM010000722.1:0-1588 GCA_046085865.1 Pirellulaceae bacterium | reverse complement strand
TTGCCAGCCGAACAGCCACTGCACAGAGAACGTCAGGAAAGCTAAACTGATGAGCCAGTAGATCGTCGGGATTTCCAGGCGATTTTTCGCCATCGAACCACCGACCGTCGATCCGGCATGGCGAAGGGATTGAGTGCACTTGAATTGAACTGGCTGGTGACCGTTTGCCATGGCGCTGTGGGGGATCGAGCCCCCGGCCGTCAACTCACCGCATGATAGAAAGGGATTTCTGAAGATGAAAGCGATTGCCGTCCGCCCCGGTACCCCCAACAGCGTGCATCAGCGAGAGATTGCGATGCCAACCCTCGATTCGGTTCCAGGTGGCAAGGGGGTCCTAGTGAAAGTGCTTCGCGTCGGTGTGGATGCGACAGATCGTGAGATCAATGAAGCACTCTACGGCAATGCGCCTCCAGGCGATGACTTTCTAGTGCTTGGACACGAGTGCTTTGGGGTGGTGGAGGCAGTGGGTCCGAATGTGCGGCGGGTCAAGGCGGGCGATTACGTTACCGCAACGGTCCGACGTCCCGGCAAGTCGATCTACGACCAGATCGGCACGTACGACATGACCAGCGAAGAGACGTACTATGAGCGAGGGATCAATCTGCTGCATGGATACCTGACTGAGTACTTTGTCGATGGGGAAGACTACATCGTCCGAGTGCCGCAGGGATTGCAGCACCTGCATGTGCTGATGGAGCCGATGAGCTGTGCTGCGAAGGCGATCCAGCAGGCGTTTGAGGCTCAGCGGCGCATGAAGGTTTGGAATCCACGAAGAGCCTTCGTGCTGGGTGCCGGCCAGATCGGTCTGCTTTCGACTCTGGTGTTGCGGCTGAAAGGAATGGAAGTCTACACGCTGGCCAGAGCACCTGGACCTCACTTGAAGCAGCAGATTGTCGAAGGAATGGAGGCTACCTACGTCGCCACGGCCAATCGCCCGATCGAGAAGCTAGCCCAGGAAGTTGGAAAACCCGACTTGATCGTCGATGCCACAGGATCGTCGAAACTGGCGTTTGAAGCGATGAAAGTTCTGGGACACAACGGCGTTCTGGTCTGGACCAGCATCACCGGAGGGGCCGATTCCCACGATTTGCCCACCGACAAGATCAATCTCGAATGGGTCTTGGGGAACAAGCTATTGGTGGCATCGGTCAACGCCAATCGCGATCACTTTGAGTCGGGGATTCGCGACCTGGCGCTGGGTGAGATGATGTACCCGGGCGTTCTGCAAAAGATTCTCACCCATCCCGTGAAGGGACTCGATCAGTACCAGGAGATGATGCGACTGCTGGTGGAAGATCCCACCGCTTTGAAGGTCTACGTCGAAGTCGCTTCCGAGCATGGGAAGAGATGAGTCCCCATGGAATAGGATCGTCGGACCCAACTTGGCAGCGATCATCGCAGGGATCATGAATGCATAGGCTGGCAGATAGAGCGACAGGTCGATGCGATCAACCCATGCTTCGGCTGACTCTCTCCTTGGCAGTTTCCCTCTGTATCGGTTGCCAACCCGACGAAACAGCGGATCCCTCTGACGCAGCACCAACCAACTCAATCAATCCATCTACCGAGACCGCACCGATCGACGATT
>JBJSWM010000721.1:0-5566 GCA_046085865.1 Pirellulaceae bacterium | reverse complement strand
GATTTCAACCCCGATCAGAAGGGCGATTAGGAGCCAACGATCTTCGCCGGTTGCCGGCAGGCTATCGAGGCCTGCGTCTTTTGCGTTTCTGTATTACCACCCACAATCATCCCTGACTGGCATTTTTTCCTGTCACGATTTCTTCTGATCGGTTAACACTTGGAGGACGGGGAAAGGTGGCAGGGTAAATAAAGGTGTCAGGTACCTTTTTCCCGCGCAGAGATGAAAAAGGTACCTGACACCTTTTATGGCACTACGGGGATCGAGCCATGCGTTGCAAAGATTGTTGTGGCATTCTGATGTCGGTATTTTGTTTGATGCATGGGGCTCAAGCGATCGCGCATGAAGGTCACGGTCACGGCGATGCGAATTCCAATTTGCGGGTATGGAACTTCGCCGACTCGGGGGCTCACCTCCATGCTTCGTATGTTGCTTTTCGGGATGGCATTGTCCAGGTTCGACGCAGCGACGGCCAGCTGGTGGCTCTGGAAGAAAAAAAGCTGACCGCAAAGGATCGGGAGTGGATTGAGCGGAAGCGGGCGGAGGTTGCGAAGATCCAATCGCGGCGCCCCGTGGAAGAGGAGGTTTGCCGGATGGTGATCGATGGGGAGGCTGCCAAGTCGGTGATCGCCGAGATGTTCGCTCCGTTCGTCGAGCGGAAGGTGGTCCAGGTACGACAGGATGATCGGTTTTTTTATGTGGAATCCAATGCGATGCCCGATCATCGCATGATGGTGGGAATCACCGCGTGGCAGCAGCAGGTACCGATCCCGCAGCCCTACTTTGGCGACAATGCATGGCGAATTCCCTTACAACCAGTCGTCGCAAGGGATCCCCTGTCGGCCAAGTCTCACTTCTTTCGTGGCGCCATCGCGCTGGCTGCCAATGGGGTGCCGATTTTCAATCCGATCAAGAACGACGGGCGAACCGATACCTTCCTAGCCGGGGAACTGGATGAGTTCGGTGGGCACTGCGGGCGGGCTGATGACTACCACTACCATATCGCTCCGGTTCACCTGCAGGAGATCGTCGGGCAGGGGAAACCCGTTGCCTACGCGCTGGACGGCTACCCCATCTACGGTCTTAACGAACCGGATGGATCGCAGGTGGTGGGCCTGGACGAATTCAATGGACACACTTCAGCCGAGTTGGGGTATCACTATCACGCCACCAAAAAATATCCCTACCTTAACGGTGGATTCCATGGCGAGGTGTCGGAGGTAGACGGCCAGGTTGATCCTCAGCCACGGACCGGAGGGGTGCGTGAGGCGCTGCCACCATGGCGAGGCGCGAAGATCACCGGATTCGAGGCGAAGGAGAACAAGACCTACCGTCTCCAAGTGGAAGTGGGACGCGAAATCCATTTGGTCCACTACCAGTTGCTGGAAGATGGGTCGGTGAAGTTTGAATTCGTCGATGCGGATGGCAACACGCGAAGCGAGACCTACAAGCCACGAGCTCAGGGGCGTGGCGGGCGCGGTGGTGGCCAAGGTGGCGGCCAGGGAGCCGGTGGCGCTGGTCGTGGGCGGCCTCCAGGAGATCGGCCTCCAGGAGATCGTCCGCCTCGAGATGGACAGGGGAATCGACCCGGGGGACAAGGGGCTGGCGGGAGACCACCCCAAGGACCCGGTGGTGCTGGGGGTGGAGGGAGGAATGGTCAGGGACGCCAAGGCGATCGTGGTTCGATGCGACCCGGAGAACGAGGCGCGGCGGGGGAGGATGCGACCAAAACACCTCCTCTCATCATTCAGCCCATGAAGAGCGGAACGTTCGTCCTGACCAGTCCGGCATTTACCGAAGGGGATCCCTTGCCTGATGACTTCAATGGCAACGGAGAGGGTGCGACTCCACCACTGGAGTGGACAGGAGTCCCGGAAGGGACGAAAAGTTTCGCGCTGGTGATGGATCACATCGATCGCGACAACTACCTGAAGACCTATTGGAATCTCTACAACATTCCCGCAGAGGTGCGTTCGCTGCCCAAGGGTGTGCGGGGAGTTGGGACGATCGGGGCCACCTGGAAACGGGATCAGGCCTATGTGCCGCCTCATTCGGCAGGAGGCGGCAAGCAGACCTACACACTTCATCTCTACGCCCTATCGGTTGTTCCCGAAATCGATGCAAGTCGGGGGCCGGTGACTCGTGAAGGATTGCTGAAGGAGATCGAGCCGTTCATTCTGGATAGTTCCGATCTGAATGTGACCTATCAGCGCCCTCGCGAAGATCGAAAGTAGTCTTCATCGCAGGTCATCTGAGATCCGTTTCCGTGTATCCTGAACGCGAAAGCAGCGTGACAGGATGCTACGGGAGCGACATGAGATGCAACAAGTTTGCGAGCGATTGGAGTCGAGTCTCTCTTTCAGGAGGACTGGCTTTTTTGGATGGGTGGCTGTCGCTCTGATGCACGCCGCCATGACGCTCTCAGCAGCGGCGGTGCAATCGCCGTCCGACGATACGGTCCAGGTCACCTTCTCGGTGCGGCTTGAAAAAGACCTTCTGGCAGCCGAGTCCCCAGCACTGAAACTCTTCCTGGCAGGGAATCTGGAAGAACTAGGTTCATGGCGGCCCGATGGAGTGAGGCTGGACCGTCAGGGGGATGGCGAGTACCGCACCACGATCCCCCTGAGAGTTGGTGGGGAAGTGGAATTCAAGGTGACAGCGGGTAGCTGGGGGCGAGTCGAACGGGATGGCCAGGGACGCGATATCGCCAATCGCCAAGTGCGGATCGATCGGCTACCCGATGGGAAAGTGCAGCGTATCGAGGTGCTGGTTGAGGGGTTGGCATCAGGAAAGCCGAGACAGTCGACGGTCACTGGCAAGCTGGTGATGCACCCTGAGGTGCCTTCGAGATTCCTCAAGTCAGCGCGAAGGGTTGCCGTCTGGTTGCCTGAGGGGTACGACCGGTCGAATGAAGCGTATCCCGTACTCTACTTGCAGGATGGTCAGAATCTGTTCGATGCGGCGACGGCCGCATTTGGTGTCGAGTGGCAGGCAGACGAAACGGCGGAGAGGCTGATTGCGGAGAAACAGATTTCGGCGGTTATTCTGGTTGGGATCTGGAATACAGCCGATCGCATCGATGAATACACCATGACCTCGGATTCTCAAATGCAGCGAGGTGGAAGTGGCGGCGATTACCTGCGATTCCTGATCGAGGAGCTCAAGCCGATGATCGATGGGACGTATCGGACGCGTGTCGATCGGGAGTCGACGTGGATCGGAGGTTCTTCGCTGGGAGGATTGATCTCACTGCATGCATGCCTGGAGCACCCCGAAGTGTTCGGTGGATGCTTGGCTTTGTCACCGACGCTGGGGTGGGATGACGAACGCTTGCTGAAGGAACTGGAGAAGGAGAGTCGGTGGCCGGAGACGGCAGGGTTATGGTTCTCGATGGGAACGTCGGAGGGTAGCAGTGAGGAAAGTCGGCAGTCCAATCTGGAAAGAGCCAGGCGGATGTCGGAGTTCCTTTCCGGGACTCGATCCGATCGCGGCACCACGACCGTGTATCTGGAGGTGGAGGGGGGAAAACACGATGAAGCGGGTTGGGTAGCCCCGCTTGCCGATGGTATGCGGTGGGCGTTTCCACCCCGGTTCGACCGATAACCAATTCGGCCACACGCGGACCACAGACCAATCTAATTGGAAAGCGATCGGTGGTTCCCTGTTTGCCTTACACCATCCCCACTGGATGGTGGCAACTGTTTGATGTGTTTGCGGTGCGAGGTTGCCGAAGCGAGTTGCAGAGGTCAGAGCCGATGATGGGGTTCGGTGTCAGGAGGATCCGTCTCGGGGGGATCGGTCCAAGAGATACCGGAACTGTGACCGATGCTATGGGGTTTGGTGATGCCATCGACGGTCGAATCGACGGTGAGGCCACCCCTGCGTCCTTCGGCCAGCGAGGGAGTTGGCGAGTCGGATTCGCAGGAACCAATGACCACCGTGATGTTGTCGGTGCCTCCCTGATTGTTTGCTGCCGCGATCAAGGCATCACATAGCGCGTCCAGGGTATCGTGGCGTTCCATCAGTTCAGCGATCTGGTCATCGGTCAGGTGTTTATTGAGGCCATCGCTGCATAGGAGAAGTTTGTCCCCGATTTCCAGCAGATGGCGTTCGATATCGGGCGCGACCTCTTTGCCGCCGCCTCCCATGGCATTGACCAGCACGTTGGACCACGGCGATTGTTCAGCCTCTTCGGCTCGCATTCCTCCCTGGCTTACCAGCTCGGCGGCCACCGTGTGATCGCGCGTCAGGCGTCGGATCTGGCCATCGCGATAGAGGTAGCACCTGGAGTCACCGACATGGATCAGGTAGAGCCACGGCCAGACGACATAGGCCAGAGTTAGCGTGGTGCCCATCCCTTCGTGTTCGGGGGATTCGGCAGCATCGCGGAGAATCCGTTGATGAGCTCCCTTGCAGACCAGGGCCAATTGATCGTGAAAGCGAGAGATCTGTGCAGGATCTTCCAAGAAGGGGAGGTCGAACAGCATTCCAGAGACCATCGAGTCGAGTGCCAGCGCGCTGGCTCGGTTGCCCGAGGAATGGCCTCCCATGCCGTCGGCTACCAGCAGCACCCATGCGCGAGGGGGACCTGAGATGCGCCGGCCTGGGGGAGCGTCTAGGCTGGTCTGGCCGACACACAAAGTCTTGACCAGTTCACCATGAAGGAACTGATCTTGGTTGCTGGAACGTTTTCGTCCCACGTCGGTCCGCCCAAAAGATCGTACCACGCCAGACATTTGTTCCTCTCCAATCTAATCGGCTTAGGTCCCATAAGATGAGAGCAGCATTCAAGGGTAGGAATATCCCTTCGAATCCCGAGATCAGGCCACATCGGCAGTTTCAAGCAGGGGGGACCAAATAGATAAGGTTAGTTATTCTAACCCCGATCTGCTGGAGGGGTGGTGAATCCTATCTCTAGAACGGAAAGAAATTGCCGGTGAGGAAGCAGACATCACCTAGGGTCTTCAGAGACTCTAGAATCAGCCAACTGACGGTAAACGTGGAGTGATTCAGGCAGGAACTTGATAAGGGAATTCGACGATGCAGATCGAAGTGGTAGCGCACCTACACGCCAAACCGGGATTGGAAGCACAGCTTGCGGAAGTACTGGAGGGTTTTGTGGAGCCGACGCGGCGGGAGGATGGATGTTTGCGGTACGACCTACTGGTGGACTTAGATCATCCCGGCAGATTCACCTTCATCGAAGTCTGGGCAAGTCGCGAAGCGCTCGAGGCGCATGGCCGCTCCGCTCATATCCAGGCGGGGCGGGCGAGATTTCCTGAGTTGGTTGGCGATGCCCCCTGGGTTCAGGTGCTGCGGAGGATCCGCTAGATACCGAGGGGGAAGATCGCAGGTCACTTGGGTGGGTTTAGCGGAGACGGCTCACTTGGCGACGTCGGTGAATCGAGATTCGCGGACGACGGTGACCTTGATTTCGCCAGGGTAGGTCAATTGCTGTTCGAAGGCGCGGGCGATGTCGCGGCAGATTTTCGCTGCAGCGGCATCGTCGGTTTCCTTGGAGCTGGCGAGGACTCGCAGTTCTCTGCCGGCCTGAATGGCATAGGCC
>JBJSWM010000720.1:0-962 GCA_046085865.1 Pirellulaceae bacterium | reverse complement strand
TGCCAGACATCTTCGGAGGGTGGGTGCTACCGAGGGTGGTTCCCTCTGACTCACACCTGACCATCACTCTGGCAGTTGTTCTGCTGGCAGTTGTTCTGCTGGCAGTTGTTTCTGTCGCTGGACTTCTTCACGTCGGTAAAGAAACCAGAGCAAACCGGCGATTGCTGCACCGGTCAGAATCCCCCACGGGAGACGACGTGCTCTCCACTGATTCCAAAGTGGCTCCAACGTCTCAGCTTTCGCTTCCAGCCAATGGTCTTCATTCGGAAGTTCACCAACCAAACGCTGGCGATGGACCAAAAGCCGTGGCTCTAAGGATTCCCCATAGCTTTTGGTCTCGATGATCTTTGCGATGGGCAGAGCCGATCGGATCCAATTGGTGGTGGGGTCGATTGCACTGCCTCCCAGGTACTGACCACAGTATTGATCAAACAGCGGTTCTTGAGTGTAAAGCCAGTGGTCGAATTGCTCTGTCGGATGCACTTGCCCGTCGTGGATATGCATGGTGGGGAAGAAAATCTTCTTCGGATCCCGCGATGGAAATCGCATCACAACGGGAAGCAATTCGGCCTCTAGTGATTTCAATTGGATGACGGCAAAGCCGTAGTCTTCGTAATGCGGAATCTGCTTCCAGATTTCTGGTGCGATGCGGAACTGGGGATCGATGCGATCGAAATCGTTCTGTGAGGGGACGTACGACGCGATCGCCGTCCCAAGGTCATGGACTTCCAGTGATCTGTCTGCCAGGGCATCGATATTGGGTGCGATGGTTTTAGGGAGCCAGTCGGACCAAGTTCTCAAAGGCGGGAACGCGTTCTCGAGGTCGAAGAAAAAATTCTTCCATGGCGTCGGCATCGGAAACTCCACCGCTTTCTCGCCCGACCCTTTAGCGACAGGAAGTGGAAGGATCATCGCGTTGAGCGATTTCGAGCGGTAGGCCATTGAATAGATCAACCACTGAT
>JBJSWM010000719.1:0-1818 GCA_046085865.1 Pirellulaceae bacterium | reverse complement strand
CCGCCAACGGCATCACCTCGCCACCCCCACCCAATACCCCCGGCTCCCTTCGCTTCTCGGCTTACCGTCCCTGGACCCCCGACGGCATGGAGTTGCGCATTGAACTGCCCAAGATTTCGGTCCTGGCTCCCGCTTCAGGGGAGCGATTGATCGATCAGGGCGCAGGATTGTTGAGCGTTGGACATGTGGCGGAACTGCAGGAGGTTGGACCACATGGCAGCGAGGGGATGTGCGCGGAATTGGCAGGTTCGTCCGGATTGGCCGATCTCTTACCCGAACCGATGCAGGAGTCTTCGCGATGGTACCGCTTTCAAGGTTCGCAAGCCCCTGCAGCGTGGTTGGGGCGCTGGACGGTCTTGCCAGCCCAGCAGTTGGCCAGAAGGAACATCGTCCTCCGGGTTGGCCCGCAGTCGATCGAGTGCGATCAGGAAATCGCTTTGGAGATTCGCAATCGTCCACTGGAGCGGCTTGCACTTCTGTTGCCACGGTTCCCCAATGAAGTCCGCGGCATTCCGATCACCGCCCCGGCGGTTCGATGGAATGGAAAGGAGATTCAAGGATCGTTGCTGGATCGCAGTAAGATCACAGATTCATGGAACACCGATTTCCCAATCGATCGCTGGGAACTTTGGGAATTCCAGGTGGATAGTGGCATTGGACAGGCGATCTGTACGATCCGCAGCGTCCAGCCGATGGAAGTCCACTCCGGCGGTCAATGGGAAGAGTCGAAACTCCAGATTCCAGGTCCCCCACCTTCCGATGCCTTGCAGTGGCTGGGAGGGGATTTGAAGGTGGAGCAATCGGACCGAATCGAATGCGATTTTGCAGGCTCCCTGGATTCCCTTGGGGCCCCCGCCGACAGCTCTTCCTCCCCACTCAGGAATCAGCGTCTTTTCGAGCTGCCGATGAAGGTACGTCGAGTCGAGTCGCTGGCGAGTGATGGCCCAAGGATCTGGCGATGCTGGCAACAAACGACGGCAAGAAAAGGACAGCAGCGCGACCGGATCGTGATGCAACTGCAAAGCACTTTACGCACTCTGCGGGTTCGAGTCGACCAGCGATCTGGGGCGGCTGTGACCGAGTTTTTCATCGATGGGAAGCCGGCTGCAGGCCAGCCTATTGCAAACAACGATCCTTCGAGCGGTGAGGCTTGGGAGCTGGTGCTGCCTGAGTCGATCGAGCCATCTCCCATGCATCAGCTTGAGATCTGGAGCTGGAAGGAACCGAGTTGGCAGTGGGTCCGAGACGTGCGAGGCATCCGTTGGTCGATCGAAGGTGCCACGTGGATGGGACCTTTGATGTGGGAGGCAGTTTTGCCGCGACGAGAGACGTTGCTTTGGACCCCTGGCCGATGGAGCCCCGAGTACCAGTGGCAGTGGACGAAGGAAGGTTGGAGTCGGCTCAGCAATCGGGCTTCCAGCGAATTGGAGTTGTGGGCCAATGGGCGAGCCGAGGGAGCCATGCCTGCGACACCTTCATCAGCGGCGGACACCGAAAGCGCGAGATACTTGTTCAGCAGCCTTGGCCCGGCGGAGCAATTGCAGGTGGTGGTCGTGCCCCGTTCTCTTCTTTGGGGAGCGACAGGAACAATCCTATTGCTAGTCGCTTGGTGCTGGCGGCAGTTAGGGGCGATCTCGCGATGGCGATTGATCCCGCTGGCTACCCTGGCAATGCTTGGCCTAGCGGGCATCTCCAGCGACTGGGCGTGGCTGATGATGATGGCATTGCCTTTGGCTCTGTTGCTTTGGGCGGTCGTCGCCATGACGGAAGCTTTGTTGCGCATCGGAGACCGACGGACCAGTGTCTTTGGCAGACGCG
>JBJSWM010000718.1:0-11243 GCA_046085865.1 Pirellulaceae bacterium | reverse complement strand
TGAAACGCTCCTTCCGACGAGTTGCCGTCATCGGCGGTTGGCCCCAAGCCCGCTGACCAATTCCATCAGAAGCATGGCGTGTTGATCGATACCGATCTGAGTCCGAAGACGTTGCTGAGCGGCGGCGCGCTCGTGCCGCATCGCTGTCGTCTTCGCGCATGCCTCCAGAAGGCCGCTCAGCAGCGCTTCCGGATCCCCCGGGCTGTAGAGATCGCCATGCTGAAGACGCCGATGCATTTCGGGGAAAGCGCCGTGGCCGGGAAGAAGGTATGGCAATCCCACTGCGGCAGCTTCCAGAACATACCGCCCCTTGGGCTCACGATAGACGGTAGGAACGCAAAGCAGATCGGCGTTGGACAGCAGCCTCAACTTGGCTTCTCGGTCGACCGACCCATGGTAAGTGAAACCTGCGGGGCTGGATGCGTTTAGTGATTGAGCGATTTCGGTCCAATAATGCTGATGCTGCCCTCCCAGCCATCCAGCAATGTCGAGATGCCGCGGTGTTGGATCGCCAGTCGCATTCCATCGGCGCCAGGCATCGGCCAATTGGTGCAGCCCTTTCTCTGGAGCCAATCGGGCCAGGTAGAGGACCCGAAAAGGGTATTCGTCCGAAGGGCTTTCGGGAGTGCCGGTCTCCCATTTGGCGATCGGCTGGCTGTCCAGATCGATCCCCAAAGGCAGGCAGTGCCATCGTTCGCGCGGGAGACCCAGCAACTGTGCCATCCGATGACCGTAATCTTCGCTGTGGACCACAAATGCATCGACCAGCGGAACCAGCTTTCTCATCCGATCGATGGTCCGTCCCCGGTAAGGCTCGGGCAGCGAGTCGATGAAAATATCATCGCCCTGAAGCATCACGACGACGGGAACATCGATCTTCTTCTTGATGGAGGGAAGCGATCCGGCGATCAGGAAATTGGTCAAGATCAATACCGAAGGCTTTGCTTCACTGCCTAGCCAGTCGGTCAACCTGGCAACCTCCTGACGCTGCCTGCCCGACTCTCCTTCCAACATCGACACCGTCATAGCGCCTAGGAATCGAAGATCAATCGAGTGAGTCCGTCCTGCCAAGCGGTTGATCAGACCGGGTTGATTCAGGCGTCGGACGAGCGATTTCGGGAGAGGAGGTAGCCAAGGGAATTTCTGCTGAAGGTAGACCTGGATGCCTCCGAAAAAAATCTCACCCGAGCTGGCGTCTGTTTCGTCGGTGCGGATGGGTGTGTAGACCGGGACAAGAAGGCAGTCCTGACCTTGGCGAATGAGCGCCTTGGCTAGTGCGTTATCGTTCATGCAACTTCCGCAGAACATCCCAGCGGCACCTGCCGTCAGATAGACCCAAGTCATGATGGGCAATCCCGTCCTTTCATGAGCATTCCATTTCAGCCGATCGCGAAAAATGAAGCGATTGGCCTGAGTGCGTCTTCAGCTCCACCAGGAACCTGACGCTAGCAATAGCCGATCACCCCGCTCTGAAGTACCATACAGTGGACTGCTGTCGACCTTGCCTTTCTTTTCTCTGGCTATCCCCACCATGCTTGATTGGCTCGCATCTTCGCTCGATTGGATTCTTCATTTCGATCGTCATCTGAACGATATCCTTGCAGCGATGGGAAGCAGTTTCACGATCCTGCTGTGGCTGATCATTTTTGCCGAAACCGGCTTGGTTGTGGCTCCGTTTCTTCCAGGCGACTCGCTCCTATTTGCCGTCGGCGCCATCGCAGCTCAAACCGATTCACCTCTTCGAATCGAGTGGCTGGTTCCACTGCTGATCCTGGCGGCGATCGTTGGGGACGCGGTCAACTACGCGATAGGCAAATGGGTTGGTCCAAAAATCATTCATCGAGACACAGGTTGGCTTTTGAACAAGGAACATCTGCTGAAGGCCGAAGCCTTCTACAAGAAGCATGGTGCCAAGGCGATCGTCTTGGCGCGCTTCCTGCCGATCCTTCGCACCTTTGCTCCCTTCGTCGCAGGGATCGGAAGGATGCCTTACCGCCGTTTTTGGATCTACAACGTGATCGGCGGGGTGCTTTGGGTGACTCTTTTTTTGATCGGTGGCTACCTGTTCGGCAATGTGCCGGTGGTCAAGCGGAATTTCCACGTCGTGATACTAGCGATCCTCGTGCTATCCATCTTGCCGCTCATCTGGGAATGGTGGGCGACCTATCGTACCGATCGGCAAAAGGACCACGGCGGCAACAACCCTTGATCGATCAACGAGACCACGTTGCCAATTCATCGACGCCGCTCGAACGACTCAGTTCCATCGACTCAGTTCCATCGACTCTTGCCACTTCCAGCGACCGCTTTTCCGATCTTCCAGCAGTCGAAACCCCATTGCTGGACTCGTTCCTGCACCGCATTGGCATAGTAGGGGCTGATCACCAGCACCAAGCCGATGCCCATGTTGAAGACATGGTCCATCTCTTCATCGGGTACCTTGCCCAGTTGCTGCAGCCAAGGAAACACCGGTGGTACCTTCCAAGATCCGCGATCGAATAATAGATCGACATCCTCGGGAAGAATTCGCTCGGTGTTCTCCAGCAAGCCGCCGCCGGTGATGTGACCGATTCCGTGCACTACCTGTTTGACTCGGTACTGATGCAGAATCGAACGAAGGAGGTTGGCGTAGATCAGGGTGGGGCGCAGTAGACAGTCCCCCACCGTCTCCCCCAATGCTTCGATGTGGTCGCCAACTGCAAGCCCTGCCTTCTCGAAGACAATCTTCCGTACCAGACTGAAGCCATTGGAATGCAGGCCGGATGAATTGACTCCCAGAATCACATCATCCGGACGGATTGCCTTCCCAGAGACGATCTGCTTGCGTTCGACTACCCCGACACAGAAACCGGCCAAGTCATAATCGTCTTCCCGATAGAGATCGGGCATGATGGCGGTCTCCCCACCTAGCAGGGCGCAATCCGCCTGAACGCACCCTGTGGAAATGCCCCGCACGATCTCCTCCAGACGCGCCGGATTGTCTCGAGACATCGCGACATAGTCGAGAAAAAAAAGTGGCTCAGCCCCCGTACAGAGGACATCGTTGACGCACATCGCAACTAGGTCGATTCCCACGGTGTCGTGGCGACCAGCCTGAATCGCGACCTTCAGCTTGGTTCCGACCCCATCGGTTCCGGAAACCAGCACCGGTTCCTTGTAATTTCGGCGGAATAGGGAGTTGGAGAAGTCGAGTTGAAAAAGCCCGGCAAAACCGCCGTCGTTGCGGATGACCCGCGGACCAAAAGTCCGGTGCATCCAGCGAGGCAGTCGCTTCATGGCATCTTCGTAAAGATCCAGATCGACGCCGCTGTCCTTGTACGTGGTGCTCATGTGCGGGAGAAACCCTGCCTGCTGGCGAAGAAAATGCTTGCTGCAGGTGTCTTATGGTATCGCAGCATTCCAAACCAGTAAACTCGCCCCCCAATCGAAGCAGCCCCCGAATGCTGGGTTCGGGGGGCTTAGCTGCAGCCCTCGATCCAGCGGTGGCCTGGGTGCCCTGAAATCGCCGTTTCCCCAGTCAACGAATTCTGCTTAAATGCCCAAGTCTAGCACCTCTGGAAGCCTGAGTCGGGCTTGGTCCAACCGGAATCGCAAGGTGCACTGAGGCAAATGGAGTCTCAACGGAGAAAGGACTCGCGAAATGTATTCGATTGCGAAGAAATGCGCAGCGGAGTTTTTTGGTACGGCTTGGCTGGTTTTTGGAGGTTGTGGCAGCGCGGTGCTGGCAGCCAAATTCCTGAATGGAGCGGAGCAGACGAATCTGGGAATCGGATTCGTCGGGGTGTCGCTGGCATTCGGTTTGACGGTGCTGACGATGGCCTACGCGATCGGTCACATTTCGGGGTGCCATCTGAACCCCGCCGTTTCGATCGGCCTGATGATGGGCAAGCGATTTTCATCGACCGAACTTGTCCCCTACATCATCGCTCAGGTGGCGGGAGCCATCGCGGGGGCTGCGGTGCTTTACGTGATCGCCAGCGGGAATGCAGGCTGGAGCATTCCGAAGGATGGATTTGCGCTCAATGGATACGGAGAGCATTCGCCGGGCAATTATGGGATCGCTTCGGCCTTTGTTGCTGAAGCAGTGCTGACCTTTTTCTTTTTGCTGATCATTCTGGGATCGACTGACAAGCGAGCCCCGGCTGGTTTCGCACCGATCGCGATCGGTCTTGGCCTGACGCTGATTCACTTGATTGGAATCCCAGTGACCAATCTCTCGGTCAACCCAGCTCGCAGCACCGGGCCGGCTGTCATCGCTTCGGCATTCGGACAAGGCTGGGCTCTTGCCCAGCTGGCGATTTTCTGGATCGCTCCGATCGTCGGTGCCGCCATTGCCGGCATCGTCTACAACTGGCTTGGCCAGGAAGATTGAACCGGTCGCCAGACCGTAGTGACAGAGTGAACGCGATCGAATGAAAGCCTCCCGGATCGAAGGTCCGGGGGGCTTTCTGTTTTTGGCAGTGGCTCGGCGACGGACCGGAAAGGATCTTTTCGCATGCCGTCTCCGCCAGATCAGTTATGATGCGAAAGGGATGGAAACGTCGAATGAGACCGGAAGGCGAGATCGATCGATGCTAGATCGAGACGAATATGTCGAGCAGGCTTATTTGTTTGAGCTGCTTCATGAGCGGATGGGAGCCGACTATCCGTTGCAGGATCTGCTCCAACAGGCAAGGCACGAACTGTTGGCGACGACCAAACTGCCGATGGCGGTCGATTTTCTGCTGGCGGAGCTGAAGCATTTTGGGGAGATGAGCCGCGGGATGAAGCGGCTAGCTCACTACTTTTCCCCCTTTCAGAGTTTCCTCGTGGAGGAGGCGGAGAAGGATCGCGGTCGGTTCGACATGAAGACAGCGTTTCGAATCCTGCAGGCGGAGGCGAAGTACCGGAGCGAGTCGGAGAGTCGGCAGGGTTATTTCGTCTTCCAGTTCGAGGCGCTTTGCCGAAACCGACTTCATTACGACCGCGGGCTGGCGGCGATCTCGGAGGATCCCGCGTACGATGCCGACTGGAAGGGATGGATTCTTGTGGTTCGCAGGCAGTTGGGCTTGGTGGATTTGGCCGATCTGATCTACGGGCGCAGTGAAGAGTATCTCTCGACCCGGCGTCGGAAGCTGGGGGCACAGATGTCCCCTGAAGCACCGATCCTATTTGGCCTGCAGGAAGGAAAAATCGCGTGGGCCAATCGTCACAAAGATCCGCTTTTACTCTTTGCCGCACTGCAGCGACACCTCCATTATCCTGCCGTCCCGCGTCTGGACCCGGTCGACACGACCGAACAGATCGTGCCGCAACTACAGCGGCGGATGGAGCGGTTGGAGATGCGGATCAAGCTGATGGAGGAGGAGGGAAAGCAGGGAATCGATATCACCAAGTTCTATGGTGCAATGCCCCCTCGCGGCGACTCCCCTCCCAACTCCTTCGGGCCGCCTTGAGGCGCCAGGATACGGACTGACGTCCGAACTTGGGGCCCTTGCCCAGTTGACTGGAAGAGCCGAAACTAATGGGATGCGGGGCGGAGTGCAGGGCCACGTCCGACAGGCTTGCCCGGACCACTTGGTTTGGAATCGCCTCGATTTGGCGACCATCGTCGGCTTTTGAAAAGGATGAAGACAGGATGCATCCCCAGGAAATGTCCTCCCAGCTAGAAACCTTGTGCAAGCGTTTGGCCACGCTGAAGGAGGGTCTTTGACTACGCGGATCGTTTGCAGCAAGTCGAGGCGATGGAAGCCAGTATGGCCTCTCCCGGTTTCTGGGATAACCAGGAGAAGGCGCAGCAAACCGTCCAGGCGCTCAAGAACCAGCGTCTGGTGATCGAACCCTTGAAGGCAGCCCTTCAAGCCCACCAGGACCTGGGGGAATTGATCCCGATGGTGGAAGAAGATCCATCGCTTTCGGAGGAAGTGGAGCGGGAGTTGGGCAAGTTGTCCGAGGCGGTCGACCAATTGGAGCTGCAAGCGTTGCTCAATGGCCCGCTGGACCCCAATGACGCGATTCTCAGCGTGCATGCGCGCGATGGAGGGGTCGACGCCAACGACTGGGCCGAAATCCTGCTCGGGATGTACATCGCCTGGGCAGGCAAGCATGACTACAGCGTTGAATTGATCGACCGGAGCGACAACGAGGAGGCTGGAATCACCCAGGCGACCATCGCGGTGCGAGGTCCGATGGCCTATGGCTATTTGAAGGGGGAAGAGGGGATGCATCGCTTGGTGCGCATCAGCCCCTTCAATGCGGAAGGCAAGCGGCAGACCAGCTTTGCTGCGGTCGACGTCTCCCCCGACGTCAACGATTCCGTCGAAATCGATATCCGCCCAGAAGATGTGCGGGAGGATGTTTTTCGAGCCTCTGGGGCGGGTGGCCAGCACGTCAACAAGACCAGTTCGGCCATCCGCCTGACGCACCTGCCGACGGGAGTCGCTGTGCAGTGCCAGAACGAACGCAGTCAGCATAAGAATCGGGACTTCGCATGGAAGATGCTGCGAGCGAGGTTGGCGAGAATTGAAGAGGAGAAGCGCGAGGCAGAGCAATTGGCAAAGTACAAGAACAAGGCTCGAGTCGGATTCGGCTCGCAGATCCGCAACTATTTCCTCCATCCTGATCAGCGGGTCAAAGATGCGAGGACTGGATTCCAGATGGGGAACTTTCACGCGGTGATTGCCGGGGAACTACAAGGTTTTCTCGATGCATTTCTGAAGTGGCGCATGATGGAAGACCAGTAACCGCGAGGAGCGTTTGTTGGATGGCCGATCGACATCGACTGCAGTGGGGAGACTTGAGCCTTGAAGCTCAACGGATCGGCGACCGATTCGATTGGCGGATCCTCTGGGAACCCCCTTCGACTTCGTCTCGGACCCTCCTGCATTCGGTTCCGTCGCCCAAGGATACGGCTTGGCCTCCTTTCCCACCCTTGCAGGAGTTGGCACAGGAATGCCATTCCGATACGGAGGTGCTCCTCGGGGTCGGCATGGCAGGAAAAAGCCACTGGTCGGTGAGCGTCGATCGTCGCCAACCGTTTCATCCGCCGGCGATGGTCTTCGATTTCGCCTGCCGACTTTCTGAACCCCCAACTTTCCTTGGGGCTTGCTGGATGCTGGGAGACGGACTCGTCGCCATGCCCCCTGCTTCGCTTGACCTGCCTTGGCGGATCCGTCAAAACGAAGCAACCATCGCCACGCTGAGCCCCAACAGCCACACTTCCCTGCGACTGGAGGGGACTCATGTGAAGGTGATTCCCGAGCCGGAAAGCGGCGTGTTTCATGGGACTGTCCGCTGGGGATTTCGGATCGCGGGGACGGAAGCCTCCCAATCTTGAAGTCGCTAGCAGGGAATGTGTTGCTACAAGAGAACCCAAAGTGGCAGGACCATGAGGGATCTTTGAGAACTACCCAGTGTTTGTGGTAGGATGAGAGGTAGATGGATCAAGCTGTGGACCCCATCCATCGGTTGGCCATGGGGACTTTGCGGCAGCGAGCGATCCTGGCATGGCTGGAATGTTTCCGAACCATTTTTGTTTTTGGATCTTCCCATGCGACCTAGCCAACCCCCAGACCGAAACCGACCAGCACCGCATGGCGGGGTGAAGAAAGAGCGATTCCCAGAAAATCACAACGCTTCGCAGCTTGAGGCAGAAATTGCGAAAGATGTTTTCGAGACTCCGGAAGCCTACCTGGATGGGCTCCGAGTCGACCAATCTGGGGAATGAAGGACGCGTTCTCGCCAGAACGATCGGCCTGGAGACAGAGTACGCGCTGGTATTGGTGCGACGGGATCGCGACCTGCAAGGCGAGTCCTCTCATGAACTCCCTGAGGATTGGTACGCGCGCCTGATTGCTGCCATGGCGAAGCATTCGGCTCTGGTTCGAGGGCTGGGTAACTCGTCTCGCTTCTTCAATGCCCAGGGAGGATCGATCTCGCGAGAGCTGCGATGGGGGACCGAAGGCGGGATCGGGTTCCTGGAGGGTGCCACCCCCGAATGCCTTTCCCCACGCGACCTGATCGCTCATCAGGTCGCACAAGATGAACTCTTTGCTTCGCTGGTCGAACAGATCCCACCGACGGGAGAAGTTCGCCTTCTGAAGAACTCCGCAGACCACCATGCTCACCTCTACGGTCAGCAGGAAAATTACGACCTGACGATCGCCAGCGGTTGGCGGCTTTTGGTATGGCGTTGTGCCTTGCTTTTGCTTTTCCTTCCCATTCAGATTTACTATCTCCTTTCGACGATGTGGCTTGGTTTGATGGGAGCCGCGATGCGCTGGACGCATCGAGATCCCGAACCGTGGCTCGATTCGCAACTGCAGCGGGGTAGCGCCTGGCTGGATATCGCATCGACAGGGCTTCGCTTGTTGCACTACCCTTTGGCCTGCATCTTTTCTTTTCTCGCGTGGGGTCTGCTGTGTGTGCCCCATCGTCGACGGCTGAGCGGTTTTTTGGCGAGCCGATCGATCTTGGAGGGGAGCGGGTACGTCGATTCGCGAGGCAAATTTTGGTTGAGCGCCAAGGCAGCCACCGTGCGATCGGAAATTGGAATGGGGGCTTACTTCAATCGGCGTCCGATTTTCGAGATCGGTCACCTGCTGGAATCGGTCTGTGCCCATCCGATCCAGGGATGGATTCGACTGTGGCAACCCAGGCATCGGATTCAGCTGGCTCTGGGCGATTCTTCACCGAATCCGTGGAGCCAGTACTTGAAGGTGGCGACTACCTGCCTGGTGCTAGACCTAGTGGAATCGCGAAGTCGAAGACCTCTAGTTCAATTGCAGAGAGCTTGGCGAGCTTGCCAGGAGTTTTCCGGAGACGCCACTCTGGTTCATCGCACCACAGGTTCGCGAGAGGGTGTCCGTTCCCGGGATCCCTTCTCGGCTCTCGAAATCCAAATGCAAACGCTCCAGTCGGTGCGGGGCTTTCTGGAAGACCAAGGGCCGGTCCAAGAGGAATGCTGGAGCATCGTGGCGATGTGGAAGGAGTCGCTGGAGGCGCTTCGTCAGCATCGTTACGAACAGCCTTTTCCTGATGAGCTGCTGGGAAAGATCGACTGGGCAACCAAACAGTGGCTGCTGGAGAAACTAGGGCGTGGTGCCCCGTGGGAAGCGAGGAAGAAATTGGATCTTCGGTATGCGGAGCTATCGGAAGATGGCTACTGCGAGAAGGTTCGGCGAGCCCACGCCTGCAACGCACCAGTCGATCGCCATCGCATCAACTTGGCCAAGCAATCGCCACCGGAAGGTACCGCCGCGAGGGCGAGAGCCTACTGGATCCGCGAATTCGCATCCGAACGGCAGGATGCGAGAGTCGACTGGGATCGGGGAGAATTGATGGAGGAAGGGAGACTTCGGACCTTCCACTTCCGGCCAGTCGCTGCTGGCGTCGCCGGAAAATCTCTACCGGACGAAGAATCGGAATGATCTTCCATCCCTTCTGCATCCCTTAGTTTCCACACCGACGGCTTGGCCGTAGGGGAGTTGGCTTGCCGATCGGAAGCTAGCCAGCTTCCCAGATCCGGGTGCCAGCAGGAGTAGAGAAATCATCGATCGTCTGATAGCCTGGAGGCGTGTTCCTAGACATCCTATCGATCCCTGAAAACCAGCCGCTCGCAACATGCTAGAACTTTACGAAAAAATCCAGCAGTCCGTTTCTTTCATTGAACAGCGATGGGGCAAGAAGCCGGCTGCTGGGATCGTCCTGGGAACCGGCCTAGGCTCGTTTGTCGAGCGGATGGAGGTGGATACGGCGATCGAATACGGGGAAATCCCGAACTTCCTGAAATCGACCGCCACCAGCCACCGAGGCCGGCTGGTCTGTGGAAGCTGCAATGGACTTCCGGTCGTCGCGATGGAAGGGCGGTTTCATCTTTATGAAGGGTATCCACTGAAAGAGATTACCTTACCCGTCCGCGTCATGAAGGCTATGGGAGCTAGGTTGCTGATCCTCTCCAACGCCTGCGGTGGCATGAATCCAAACTACCGTTGCGGAGACATTATGCTGATCGATGATCACATCAATCTCCTCGGGGACAACCCGCTAATCGGGATCAACGACGACCGACTGGGACCAAGATTTCCCGACATGAGCGCCCCCTACGACGCCCAACTGATCGACACCGCTTTGGCGGTGGCCCGACGCGAAGACATCATCGCTCACCGCGGCGTGTTCGTCGCCGTTCCCGGGCCGAATCTGGAAACGCGAGCTGAGTACCGCTTCTTGAGGATGATCGGCGCTGACGTCGTCGGCATGTCGACGGTGCCGGAAACGATTGTTGCCGTCCACGAAGCGATGCGAGTGGTTGGCTTTTCGGTGATCACCGACATGTGCCTGCCAGACGCACTCGAGGCCGCCGATGTCGCCAAGATCATCGCTACCGCCAATGCGACCGAACCCAAACTGACCAAGCTGGTCATCGGGGTGCTGGACGCTTATCAGAAGCAACTTGCAGGTAGCGATTGGGAGAGCGTCTGAGAAGGTGATCGAGAATCTTCGTCACCAGGCCAACCCAACGGCTCATCAAGGACTAAAGAGAGGAAGTGGCGAAACTCCGCTGTCTTTGAACTAGTCTCGCTGCGGCGACGCAAAGGTACTTAAAAAAAGGTTTCATCGGGTAATTTCGTGGCTTCCCTTGTAATATTTATCCAAACGAAGGTGTTGTACTGGCACCGTCGGATCGAAAATTTCCTTTACTGATTTCAACAGTGAAAAGCAAGTACTACTTGGACAACTTGGTTTGTTTATCCCTTACGTAAATGAGTCGATCGGTCTCGTCCGGAATATAGGGCTGCAGTGTCGCGCGATATGTTATTGCGGGAAGCAACGACATTTCAAAACCAGCCGTGCGCCTATCGTAGAGAAGCTGATAGGTCGTCCAAGTCTCATTGACTTCAAGGCCAGGGTAAGTGAGAACCTCGGGTGGACCATGTGGCCGACACACAAGTCCAACCTGGAGAGAACGAAGACCAACAAGGGTCAATATCCAAGTACTCCTGTCAACAAGGTCTGCACGGCACTCCACAATGTTTTCCGCCACCCACTGCTGTAAGCATGAACTGGTCTCCGTGGATGATTCACTGCCATCCTTCCAGACAACCAAAAAATGATTGGATAGCGACCCCGTAGTCAGCTTCGGATACCGCAACAAGATCTGCAACAATCAAGTCTTGAAGAACACGTTCCACAACTCGACTTTTGCAAATATGAACTCTTGCGGGTCAACTTATTGCGGGGCAACTTATAAGACAGCTCGCTTGTGT
>JBJSWM010000717.1:0-14801 GCA_046085865.1 Pirellulaceae bacterium | reverse complement strand
TAGGATCGGGAACGATTTCCAGCGTGATGTAAAAATCTTGCTGGCCTTCGAACCGGTACTGCTGGCGCATCGACCCGATGTGGTGATGGTGGTGGGTGATGTCACCTCGACCATCGCCTGCACGTACGCCGCCGTCCAGTCCCATATCCCCGTGGCGCATGTGGAAGCTGGACTGCGAAGCGGGGACCGCGGGATGCCCGAGGAGATCAATCGCATCCTCACCGACTCGGTGTCGGAGTACCTTTTTGTCAGCGAACCCAGTGGAGTGGAAAACCTGCACCGAGAAGGGATTGACCAGGAGAAAATTTTTCTGGTCGGTAATTGCATGATCGATACCCTGTTGGCTCATCGTTACCGCTCCGAAGAATCGACCATCCTCGAACAGTTGGGGATCGAATCTGGATGCTACGCCCTAGTGACATTGCATCGACCTTCCAACGTCGATGATCCGATCGTCTTCGGGAGGATTGTCGAATCGATCTCCAGAATCGCTGAGGATCTGGATGTCATCTTTCCAGTCCATCCCAGGACACGCGAGCGGATCGGGCGATTCAGGCTGGATGATCGGATTGGTCGGATGAAGCGACTGAGGCTGACGGAGCCGATGGGGTATTTCGATTTTCTGAAGTTGACCAGCCATGCCAAAGTGGTGCTCACCGACTCGGGAGGGGTGCAGGAGGAGACAACCATTCTGCAGGTGCCTTGCATCACCTTGCGAGAGAACACCGAGCGGCCGGTGACGGTGACTGATGGAACCAATCAGCTTGCCGGCACCGATCCGGACCGAATCGCTCACGCCTACCAGCGCGTGGTGCGTGGGGAAATCGGTCGCCGACAGGCACCTCTGGGATGGGATGGGAAGGCGGCCGAACGGATCGTGGAAATCCTTCGAGAACGGTTGAGTGGCGGATCGTCGAACCCGTGATCGGGCTGCAGACCGCTTCGATGCGACGGGTGGGCCGGTTGTTGAACCGTCGACTGCCTCGGGGCAGATGGGCTCGTTGGGTCGATCCCAAAAAATATTCTAATGAAGATTAGAATGTCGACGGATCGGCGGTCGGGATGGAGGGGATTCCGACGACGAACGGAGGGTCGGTGAGGTTGTCAGGGCGGGCTCCGAATCGCAGGAGGTCCGGACGGCCATATTGCTGCGCGACATCGAGCGCCAGTTGCCGGACGGTGATCCCTTTCCCGGTGCAGATATTCTGAGGGCCCTGGCGGTCCGAAAGGGAAATCTGAGCGATCTGCCGGCCCGCTTCACGGACATCGATGAAATCGCGGACCTGATTGCCGCTGGTGAGGTCGACCGGGTGGCCTTGAGCCAATTGCTGATGGAGGTAAGGGACCAGTCGTTTGGGGTTTTCCCCCTCGCCAAACAGGTAGAAAAGCCGGCACCAGGCAAAGGAGATTTGGTGAAGAGCCAGCCAATGAAGAAGTCCGTAGTAGGCCGCCACTTTGGCGCTGGCGTAGGGTGTTTCTGGAGCCAGGGGGCTGTCGGGTGCAAGTGGCTGGGGGCCAAAGCGGAACTCGAAACAACTTCCCACGCCTACGAATCGTCGTACCTTCTGTAGCGAAGCGGCTTTGGCCAGTTGCAGGGTGCCGATCAGGCAATCGAGGTTTTTCTCCGACTGCAGGTACTTGCCATGTTCGGCGTACCAGGCGACATGGACGATCGTATCGATGCCGCTGGTGAGTTGGCACATCCGATCCAGCGGTTCGGCAAACAGATCCTCCGATTCGATCACCTCATCAATCCCATCGCGAACCGACAGGGTCGAATTCTTACCGGGGCGAACCAGCAATCGCAGGGGCTGAGGCTGCTTCTGAAGCGATCGCACCACCTGCTGTCCAATAAATCCGCTACCGCCAGTGACCAGAATCGGTTTCATGGAATGCTCGGGAACGAAGGAGTCGTCTGGAATCAGAGGCACCGATCGCACAGCCTATCCGGGGAGTGCGATTCCAACATCGCTGGCGGGATTCCAGAACGGGGTATTCTGGTCTTTGTCGGAGACGACCGTAGGCTGACCTGGCCAGTCGATCTGGTGGAGTGGATCGTTCCAATGGAGCGTTCGTTCGTGACTGGGGCTGTAGAACTCAGAAACGCAGTAGAGGATTTCTGCGTCGTCGGTCAGAGCGAAAAAGCCATGCGCAAAGCCCTGGGGAACATACATCATCGTGCGGTTGGATGCTGACAGTTCCAGTGCCGTCCACTTACCGAAGGTTGATGAGCCTTGTCGAAGATCGACAATCACATCCCAGATGGCTCCCGCGATGCATCGCACCATCTTGACTTCGGCTTTCGGCGGAAGCTGATAGTGGAGCCCACGAAGCGTGCCGCGATGGTGGCAGTAGCTGTTGTTGATCTGAACCCACTGGTGAACCAGCCCTTGCTCCTCAAATTCACGCTGGCAGAAGTATCGGGCGAAGAATCCTCGATCGTCTTCCCGTTTTTCCAGATCGATGGCGTAGGCACCGGCGAGCGGCAGTTCGCGAAATTTCATGAAAGGTCCTTGACCGAGCTAGAAGTCGTAAAGGGTGATAGCGGGTGGCAGAGGGCAAGATTCCCGAGAGTTGAATTCTGTTCCGGGCATCCCTTTTTGGCTAGATCTTCCCCATGAAGAGTTCACAGCGAAGAGTTCTTTTCGAAGGGCCATCGCATCGAGGAAGTTGAGTTCAGCAATGACTCCAGAACCAAGGGATGGGAGGCCCAAAGCGATAGGAGTCCTGTGGACTGGACCTAGTGGTTCCATGAATCGATGGTTGGTGGGGAGTGGGAGGTTCCCGATTGGAAGGGGATTCGGGGTGGGGATAAAAAATCACTGCATCCGGAGGCTTGCTGGTTCATTGGAAGAAGAAACACCCGATCACGTGGGCCAGTGGAAGGGTGGACGCCATAACGGCTTCAGTTCGGTATTCCGGGGGGAGGGAGCCAGAAGGAATCCCGCCAAGCTGCTCTTGATTCGCTGTGGCGTGGAGCTATCTTTCGACCAAGGGGGGGTTGGCGGCGACGGGGATGGGCGGAAGGGAGTTCCAGCCAACCGGTTGCGGACCTGACAGCGGCACTCCGGCGAGCCGCCCAGTAGGAAGCCGGAAGCGAAGGTTGCGGCGATGGAGCTGGTAGAACGGAAGGGTGCCAAAGCACCCAGTCAGGTGCTCCGCGCCAATTTGGCTCGCAGCGCCGCCGACGGCGGCTTCTTTGGATTGATGGTGGGTCTTGGTGAGACCTACATTCCTGCTTTTGCGCTAGCGATTGGGATGGGAGAGGTTGTCTCCGGTTGGATCGTCAGCATCCCGATTCTTCTGGGGGGATTGCTGCAGACGATCTCTCCCTGGGCGATTCGGAGATTGGGATCGTATCAACGGTGGGTGGTTCTGGCCTGCACGGTGCAGGCGATGATGTTCGTTCCATTGCTGGTAGCCGCCCTTTACGGTTCGATCGATCCGCTGCTCCTGTTTCTAGTCGTCTCCTGCTACTGGGGAGCTGGGATGTCGGGTGGACCGGCCTGGAGTGCATGGATCACGCAACTGGTACCTGGAATGATCCGTAGCCGTTTCTTTGGACGGCGCGGAAGGTGGTTGCAGTTGGCGACGCTGGTCGGCTTTTTGATCGGAGGATTGATCCTTTCGTTCAGCGCATCGGCGGGGAGGGAGTTGCAGGGGTTTGCGGCCCTCTTTGCGTTGGCTGGTCTATCGCGTCTGGCGTCGGTCCTGTTTCTGTCGCGGCATCAGGCGCCGATCGACAAAGGGGGCACGGCGCGGGTAGTCGGCGCGGCGCAGGTGCTGGAACGGGTGGAGCGGCCCGAATCGATGAAGCTGGCTTGGCGTTTGATTCTTTTTTTGGTCGCGATGCAGGCCTTTGTCCAGTTCTCTGGTCCTTTCTTCATCCCCTACATGCTCAAGCAGCTGCATCTGAGCTACGGGGAATTCACTCTGCTGGTGGCCGCCGCGCTAGGCGGAAAGGCGATCGCGTCTCCGATTTGGGGGGCGCTGGCGAAGCGTTGGGGAGGAATGAAACTGCTGGTGGTAGGAGCCATTGGGGTAGTGCCTCTGGCTTCGCTCTGGACCGTCTCAAATGACCATCGCTGGATCTTCTTTGTCCAGGCGCTCTCCGGGATTCTCTGGGCTGGCTACGAACTGGGATTCCAGTTGGTGTTCCTCAACCAGATCCCGCAATCGGTTCGCGCTCGGGTGTTGACCCGTTTCAACCTCGCCAATTCGATTGCCTGGTGTGGCGGTTCGATGCTGGGGGGATGGCTTTTGTGGAAGGGGGCTGCGGCTTTCGGCATCTACCATCAGGTCTTCCTGATTTCCACGCTGGGGCGATTGCTTTGTCTAGTGCTTCTTTGGAACCTCGTTCGGACTCCGGGAAGCATGACGACCGATTCGGTGCAGTCGGCCAAGCCGCTTTCCGGGGAGCCGCAGGGGGATCTTCGGGGTCAACGGCGACGGGCTGCGGTGACCGGGGCTGGCAGTGCTGCCTGATGCGATCGGGAGGACATTCTGCTCAGAGCCTTGTTTTGGGTGACTGGATCGAGATCCCGGGGGTAGGTCAGGGGGTCGTAAGGGTACTCAGTGCAACGGTGCTCGTACAACAGAGATTCCTTCCACTGCAATCCAGGCCCGGAGGGATGGCAAGGTGACTGCCGATGCCGATTCGGCTGGTGGCCCGGGCGTTCCGCTCGTGTGTTTTGTTCGGTGGCAGCGTTCTGCCATAGCCGGACCGCGCTAGCGGCCGGGTTCTTTGGTTTGCTGTTGGTACCAGGTATCACGCTGGAAAGAACCGGCGGCTAGCGCCTTGCCGCTAGGACGATTGGCCAGCACGCCCAGTATTCGGCGCGGACTTTCTGGCACGGCTGCCCCGCCCGTGTCTCTTCTTCGGAGGCAATGCAGCAATTCGAGCCCAGCGTCTTTCTCGCAATGGCTCAGATGCCGACGATCTCCAGCAATTTCAAAGCGGGGTGGCCATTCAGATCGATCCTTGCCGAACGTCCGAAGAGGGGACCGTGGCATCCCTCCATCAGCCGGTGCAGTTGCGGGCCTGGGGTGACTCGATAGAGGCGTTCGAGCGTCACTTTCCGCATGACCTGACGAGCGATCAGGATCCGGCCCAGAGGGGTCTTTCCTGCCAGAATCTCGCTCCGCAATTGAGGATCCAGAACTGCAAGGTTCAGGTCGACAATCCCGTAGAGGACAACTTTAGGGGATTCCGCTGTCGTTCTCAGAACAATCTCTCGCAGGTATCGCTCCCCTTCGAAACGCTGCTGCAGCACCTGCACCGAAACTGGGCCACCGTGGAACTGTTCGACGGTGACCGTCATGTGGGCATGATGGTCAAGCAGTTGCCGGAAGGGTTCAGGCAGGTCGTTGGAGGCGACGCAATCGAGGCGAGCGAGCGATTCGGGATCTTTGTAAAAAAGGGACCTGAGAGGTTCCTCATGGCGATCGACGTTCACTCGGCGTTCTTTCCGGACGACTACGAAGGACTTTTGGAAACCATTCCCAGGGGAACCGTAGCCACCAATGGTACCACAGGCGGAGGTTCGGGGTGGGGGGATTCCAGGACCGTGTCGACAAGGTAGTGCATTAGTCGTTGCAGCAACTCCGACGGAATCTGCTGGGCCGCCTGAAGGGCTCGCTGCTGGTGTTTTTCGACCAGCAATCGTGCTTGCTGGAAGACCTGCGCCTGCTGGAACAGTCGCCTTGCCGAATCGATTCGTTCGCGATCGGGCAACGTGCAATCCTTGGCGACGACCTGCTGCAAGAGAGCGACCTCATCGGGAGGAAGCCCTTGCATGGCGAGTGCCAGGAGGATGGTTGGACGACCACCCAGGAGATCTGCGGCCGCTTGCATCTTATTGTGCTGATCCCCTTGCCAATCCCCAAGGTCGTTCAGGATCTGGAATGCAACCCCGAGGTTCCGAGCGAACTGCCGCACCGGCTCCGTTGGGATCGATTGTCCCGAAAGGCGTATGCCGGTCAGCAAGGCCGCTTCAAAGGCAGGAGCGGTTTTGAGGGCATAGATTTTCAGTGCGTCCAGTGGTGCGATCTGCTTTTGAGTTCCATCCCGCCAGAAGAGTTCAGCCCCCTGCCCTTCCGAGAGCCTCATGTGGGCATGAGACAAGATTTCGAGAATGTCGGCAGAGACATCGGCCCCCAGTGCCTGCCGCTCGCGGCTGACCATCCGGTATCCCAGGCCCACCAGATAATCCCCAACATTGACGGCGGTCGGAACCCCCAGTCGGCGATGCATGGTCGCTTCGCCGTACCGGAACGCATCGTCGTCCTCGATGTCGTCGTGGACGAGGCTGGCTTTGTGGAAGATCTCGATGCTCATCGCGGCGCGATAGATCGCATCCGGGAAGGCTTCCACCGTGCGGGCCCCATCGGCCATGGTGGCGTTGCCGCCGGTGAGTGCATCGTAGGCGGCCAGGGTGATGAAGGGTCTGGAATACTTGCCACCCTTGGCCAGAAACTCGATCGCCACCCGCTCGGTGAACGCGATGGGGTCAGAGTCGGCTTCCGCATCGGAGGCGGGGCGTTGTCGGAGCACCAGTTCATCGATCCGAGGGGATTCGAACATGCCGCTGGCAGCTCGCATCAAGTGGACGTACGAACGGGTCTGGGTGGAGGCTTTCGCCTGCTGCACCTGCACCATGTCCAGCACCCAGTCTTCGTCGACGCTGGTGTTCCGGCAATCGCTGGAAAGCAGCGGCACGGCCATGCAAGGGATACCGGCCAGCAGAATTTTGTCGATCGCTTTTTCGAGCACGTTCAAGCAGGCCACTCCGACGATGGCATCGACGTAGCCGCTAACGATGATCTTGAGCACCACAGGAGATCCCTCGGCGACCAAGACTTTGTAGCCCATTTGTTCGGCGATGGAGCGAAAGTCGGCGATCGAGCAGGCGCCGCACTTCTTGCAGTTCATCCCGAATTCGTCATAGTCTGCAGGACACCCTTCGGCGTGCTTCAAGCAGTGGGGCAGCAAGAAGAGCCGTCGAGAGGGATCGGTCGCGGCGACCTGATCGTGGAAGAACGCACTACTGAGCAGCACCATCGTCCAACCGACATACCCTTCACCCAGCCCCATTTCCTCCAATAACCGCCGCGCCACCTGCTCCATCTGATCCTTGGTCAGGGCGTGGGAACGATCCATCCTAGCCGCTACCTCGTCGCAGCGTGCTTTGATCTGCTCGCGCAGTTCCCGCGTCTCAGGTACCAGTTTGAGATGGCTGGTCTTGCGGCGAGCCGATCTCTTGGAGCCATCGGTAGCTCCGTCCCGGTTGCCGGAAGGATCGGCCAGCGAGCCAGTGTTCGCTGGATTGGATGCAATGGCGATGTCGCCGTCGTCGTTCTGCATGGGTTCGCTCAAGCGTCCTATCGCTGCAACAACTGGATTCGAAAGTGATCCGACGGCAATTCCTTTGGCAAGTCTTCCCGGGCCACACCGAATCTTAGGCGATCGGGAAGGTGTCCTGTCTGTTGGAGGAAGGGAGAGCCGCCAGGGCCCGAAGCGCAGGGAGCGAAAAAACGTGCGGGTAGAGCTTTTCGTAGTACCACAACTTCGCGAAATAGAAGCCGATGGGACTACTTTGCTCCAGCCACCCCTGGGAGACCGCAAGGCACAGAAACTCACCCGCTTTCAGTATAGCTTCTTGAGCGAGTCCCTGGCTACCTCGTTCGACCAAGGCTTCCAGGGCAACGGCTGTTTCCTCGACGGAACTCGGCGGGTTTGATTTTTCGCACTCGGCGCCTCCGAGCGGCATGGCCTGGCGACTGGTGAGCCATCCGCCATAGGCGGTACCTTCCGCACTTCCCCATCCACCGTCAGCGTTTTGGGTCGATAACAGAAAGCCGCAGCCCCGCTCGATCGCCAGCGTCAGCCGAACGGGGAGGTTGGCCTGCCTGTGCCAATCCTGAGGTTCCCTTTGGAGTGCGTGGAGGGCAAGCAGCACCTTGCCTGTGCCGTAGCTTCGGTTTTCTTCTCGAGGATCGGACTGGTTGCCAAACCACAAGGGCAGCCAGGAGCCGTCGGATTGCTGTTGCTGCAGGAGGAACTGCACCCCTCGCTGGATGGCCTGTTGCAAGCGATGTGGCTTTGGCATCCCATGCGGCATCGGAGAAGGCTGGCTGCCTTTTGGATACCAAGTCAGCAAGGCGCGGAGTGCGTGAGCGGTCAGGTCGCTTCCACTGCGGTCAAATGGCAGGGTTCCCCAACCGCGGCAGAAGGTAGGCCAACCCCCGTCGCGGTTCTGGAGTTTCAGCAGCCAATGCAGTCCCTGCGCGACCGCTTGCTGCATCGCCTGGGGAGGCGTTGTCGAGCCGTTCCCTTCGGCATGCCACCAAGCGTGGAGTGCGAGTAGTGCGGCGGGGGTGTCATCGGCATCCGGGACAGCGCCACTGAGGTTGGTCCATCCCCAACCACCTGGCTGAGCCCCGGTGAAAGGATGTTTCTGGAGATGCTGGCAGCTGAGCAACCAGTCGATCGACTTGGGACCGATCAGAGGCTGGTGCGATCCATCGTCCCTGACGCGTTGGCATCCGGCCGCGCCGCGAATCGCCAGGGAGGTTACCCAAGTGGCCAGATTCGTATCGATTGGCCAGCTGCCATCGGGGCGGATGGAATCCCCCAGAAAACGGACCGCATCGACAGCCACTGGGTGCTGGTGCAGCCCCATCTCCGCCAAGCTCATCAGCACGAAACTGGTGAGCGGTACCGCTTCCAGGTAACCACCGCTTGCTGGCTGCATGCGCCGCAGCACCGCCAGCGTCGGGTTACGGCAAAGTCGCCGCAGGGAACGAAGGGGCCAGAAGGCTGGGGGGCTGCGATGGAACTTCACTTGACCGATCGCCACCAGAGCCGGGATGGCATAGCTGACCACGGGCATCCGAACAAAGCGATAAAACGATTGCGGCAACGCTGCGGCTTCAAAGGGAAGGCTGGGTACCCTTTTCCAATCGACCAGTCCTGCCAAAGCGCAGTTGGTGAGGATGGGGACGACGAAGGTCTTGTCTTTGCCATAGCGAGCTCGCAGCGCATCCCAGCCTCCCTGCTGCTGGACGTAATTCCAGGCGAGGTCGGTCCGAGCGAGATCTTCGTTGGGATCACCTGGGAGGATGTTGCTGGATCGAGTTTGCTGGATCAGTCGAAATGCTGCAATGGCCAGCAGCGTGGTGGCGATGTTGCTGACCGATCGATCGGTGTCTCCGAAACCGCCATCTTCGCGTTGCGTCTGCCTAAGCCACGCAGCGCCCCGTTCGATCCACTGGGACATCGCCTCCCGCGGCAGTCCTGAAGGTCGTTGGTCTTCGCTGCGCAGAGCAAGGCAAAGAGCGCTGATGGCGGTTGCCGTCGATAGGGCAGATGCAGCCAGCTCCCCGGTCCAGAAACCTTCCTCATTCTGCTGATCGGCGAGTTGCTGCAGGATGCGACCGATCGCCTGTTCCAGCGGCGCTGGCAACGCAGGTGAATCGGTCGCACGGCCTGTCGACGCGCTGGTGATGCCAGACCATTGCGGAAGGTTGCTTTCTATCGGGCGCCGATCGATCAAGTTGCACCCCCCCGCCCCGGACTTTGGGACCAACGGAACTTTCTCATGGCACGCCATCCAAAGCAGGCCACTGGGACTCTCAGGCTAAAGGGGGCATGCGAAAGCTGCAACCGGGAGCGATTTTGTGTGGAGTCGGGAAAGACACGGAAAACGATCTCTTGGTTTGGAGAGCCAGGGGGTGGTGGTTATGATGTCGGAGCAGGTCCCGGGAAGGTGGTGAAGTCCTTCGTCCTTGTTGCATCAGAAACTGCACACAACAAAGACGATTCTTAGGAAACGTGGTGGGATGGCATCCAGTGATCCTAGGGGAAAAGAGCTGTCCAACCAGCCGACCAAGTTGGTTGGGAAATTCTGGGGACATCTGGGACGGATCCTGCTTTTCGCGATTGCTTTTTTTCTTATCCAGCGACTGACCTTTCTCCTGCGTTTTCCCCCCTACCAGAGAACGACGGTCTGGGTGCCTGGAGCGCTTACCTTCAGCGCCCTGCTGATCTGGCCTCTGCGCCATTGGTGGAACGTCTTTGTCGGGCTGTGCCTGGGCGCCGTCGCTGCCTATCACGGCGATCCGCAGATTCCGGGCTCCCAGGCTCTCCTGATCGTCCCATTCCATTTCGCGACAGTCGCGGCGACGGTGTGGGGAGTGCGCCGATGGTGCAGTGCGATCCCGTTCGCGACGGTCCCCTGGATGTTGGTTTTTATCGTGGCGGCAGGGGTGGTAGTTCCTCTTGCCACATCGCTTCCTGGTGATCTGGTGCGACTGTCACAGCGGAAGCATGATGTTTTGCTAATCGCCATCCGATCGATCCTTTGTGTGGCGTTGGGGATGTTGATCGCTACCCCTGCGTTCACCTCGCTGCTGACGGGGGGCTGGCGGCAGTGGCGGGACGCCCCGTGGATGCGTGTGATGGAGGGAACGTTGCTGGCGCTCTGTTTGATGGCGACGGCAGGCTGGGTTTTCACCAAGCCAGCCGTCCCCAATCAATTTGCCGCCTTCGTCTATGCGCCGATTCCTCTTCTTGTCTGGGCCGCTTTGCGGTTCGAGGTGGCGGGGGTCAGTTGGGCGCTCCTGGGAATCGCCTACCTGTCGACTGGCAGTGCGATTCAGGGACTGGGGCCTTTTGTGCAAGGGGTTCCCGACGACCATGTGCTCCAGTTGCAGCTGTTCCTCCTGGCGCTCTCGCTGCCTCTGCTGGTCATGGCCGTGGGGGTGCAGGAACGGCGGGAAGCCTATGGGCTGTTGCTGCAGGAAATGGATCAGCGGCGGCGGACCGAAGAACGATTCCGCTTGGTGGTGGAATCGACCCCTAGCGCGATGTTGATGGTCGATGCTCGCGGCAGAATTGAGCTGGCCAATCACCAGACGGGGAAGCTATTTGGATACCGGGAAGAAGAGTTGATCGGACAGCCAGTGACTTTGCTGCTCCCCTCGCGGTTCCATGCATCGCAACAAAAGAAACTGGAGGACTTCTTCTCCGCTACCGCCCTGCGACGGTTGGGATTCGAATGGTCGCTGACGGGTCTGAAGAAACAAGGCTCTGAATTCCCGATGGAGATCAGCCTGACTCCCATCGAATCGGGAGGCGGACTATTGGCCCTGGTGGCGGTGATCGACAACACCGAGAAGCAACAGGCCGAGGAAGCTCGGCGCGAACTGGTCCATGCATCCCGGCTTGCCGTGCTCAGCGAACTGACCGCTTCGATCGCCCATGAAATCAACCAACCGCTGGGGGCGATCCTCAGCAATGCGGAGGCGGCCGAGCTGCTGCTGGAGGATCCCTCCCCATCGCTCGACGAAGTACGGCGCATCCTGGCCGATATTCGAAAGGATGACTTGCGCGCCGGCGAGGTGATTCGCAGGCTGCGCGCGCTGTTGCGGCAGGGGGAAGTGGAACGGCAGCCGATCGGCATGCGGCTGGTGATCTCCGACGTTGTTGCGATCCTGCGTGGGGAGGCCGAGCGACGGGGGGTGGAGATGGCGATCGATCCATCGGCATCCAACCTAAAGTCTGTCGACGCCGTGGTGCTGGCCGATCGCGTCCACCTCCAACAGGTGTTGCTCAACCTGATGGTCAACGCGATGGAAGCGATGGCCGAGCAGGAGGGACCGAAACGACTTCGCATCTCCAACTTCCTGCAGGACAACCAAGTGATCGTCTCCGTTCAGGACAACGGGCCCGGAGTTCCGGAAGCGGTGCGAAACAAATTGTTCGACCGATTTTTTTCAACCAAGCGGGAAGGAATGGGAATGGGGCTGGCGATTTCCAGATCGCTGATCGAAGAACATGGCGGTCGGATCTGGATGGAAGCCGCGGCGGAGGGAGGAGCTATTTTCTATTTCAGTTTGCCATTGGCGCCTCAATCGGTATCCTCAGGGAGTGATATTCCCGAGGAGCTGCTGCGATGAATGAAACACCCGCCGTAATCCACCTGATCGACGATGATGACTCGTTGCGCATCGCCTTGGGACGTCTACTCACCGCAGCCGGTTTTGAAGTGGCCAGCTACTCCAGCGCTGGCGAGTTCCTGATGCACCCGCTCCCTGCTGCACCTGGCTGCCTGGTGCTGGATGTCCGGATGCCAGGGCCTAGCGGCCTGGAACTGCAGGCCGCGTTGACGCGACAGGGGAGCCGGTTGCCGATCATCTTCCTGACCGGTCATGGGGATATCCCGATGAGCGTCCGGGCGATCAAGGCAGGGGCGATCGATTTCCTCACCAAACCGGTTGAACGCCAAGCCCTTCTGGAAGCGATCGGCCAGGCGCTTCACACCCAGCGATTGAACGATTCCAGCCAGCAGCGAATCGACCAGATCCGGAGTCGGTTCGAGTCGCTGACCGAGCGGGAGAGGGCGATTTTTTCGCTGGTGATCCAAGGGAAATTGAACAAACAGATCGCCGTCGCTCTTGGAATCGCCGAACGGACCGTCAAAGCGCATCGAGCCCAGGTGATGGAGAAAATGGAAGTCGAGACCCTGGCTGACCTGGTGCGGGTGGGCAGCCTGCTGGAGCCAATGGCTACTGCAGTGACCGGCGCATCCTGACCGACCGAAGAGAGGGTGCGGCTGGTTTTGCCCCAAAGGGCAATCGGGAGGGCCCAGGCGGTCAATTCCTTTAAAATGTGCGAAGAGTCCATACTCTCTGGCTTCATTCTCTTCGACTGCCAGCAACCGGTGCAAAGAAGGATGCTGCATCGATGGGACGACCACACGTGGGTTGCCCTTCGTTGTGGTACGATTGCCCGAGATGCAGGTCTTGGAATGAATCGATCGAACCGGTGGTCCATTGCGAGGTCTGGTCCGATTCCCGGCCCAAACTGGCGTCGTTTGGTAGGGTGAATCAATGCGCCGTTCGGTCCAGCCAACAGGATGGTGATCGTACCGAATTGGCGAGGCTTGTTTTTTGAAAGGAAAAAGGAATGCGAATCGTATCAGAGCAGCGGCTGAGGGCCGCCGCGATGGGTTACCTGGGGCTATTGGCCTGCGCCTTGTTGGCGTTGCTGCCAGCCTCCGCGATGGCTCAGCAGAAGAAGCCCAACATCGTTGTCATCTGGGGTGACGATATCGGCACCTGGAACATCAGCCACAACAACCGCGGCATGATGGGGTATCGCACCCCCAACATCGACCGCATCGCCCGCGAAGGACTCGGCTTTACCGACTACTACGGCCAGCAAAGCTGCACCGCAGGTCGCGCGGCGTTTCTGGGGGGCAACGTCCCGGTTCGCACCGGGATGACCAAGGTGGGGATGCCTGGCGCCGAGCAGGGATGGCAGAAGTCCGACGTGACAATCGCCACCGTCCTCAAGTCGCAAGGCTACACCACCGGACAGTTCGGAAAGAACCACCAGGGGGACCGCGATGAGCATCTTCCTACGATGCATGGGTTCGATGAGTTCTTCGGGAATCTGTATCACCTGAACGCCGAAGAAGAGCCAGAGAATCTTGACTACCCCAAGAATCCGGAATTCCGTAAGCGATTCGGGCCGCGCGGTGTGCTCCATTGCAAGGCCGATGGCAAGGGTGGCCAGACGATCAAGGACACTGGGCCGCTGACCAAGAAGCGGATGGAAACGGTCGATGAAGAGACCCTGGCGATGGCCAAGGACTTCATCAAGCGAAATCAGGCGGAAGGAAAGCCCTTCTTCTGCTGGTGGAATGCAACGCGGATGCACTTCCGCACCCACGTCAAGGAAGAAAATCGCGGGATCTCTGGACAAGACGAATACAGCGACGGGATGGTCGAGCACGACCGGCACGTCGGAGAATTGCTGGGGCTGCTGGATGAACTGAAGCTGGCCGATGACACCCTGGTGATCTACTCGACCGACAACGGTCCCCACTACAACACCTGGCCCGATGCGGGTACCACGCCATTCCATGGCGAGAAGAACAGCAACTGGGAAGGTGCCTTCCGCGTGCCATGCTTCGTGCGATGGCCCGGTCGGTTCCCTGCCAACACAACGCTCAACGGCATCGTCTCCCATGAAGACTGGCTGCCCACCCTGGCTGCCGTCGCCGGTGTTCCTGACATGAAGGAAAAGCTGAAGGCTGGCGTCGAACTGAACGGACGCAAGTACCGCAACTACATCGACGGCCACAACATGCTCGAATACTTCAGTGGGAAGACCGAAGACTGCCCTCGGAAGGAATTCTGGTATGTGGCCGACGAAGGTCAGGTGATGGCCGCTAGGTACCAGGACTGGAAGGTGGTCTTCATGGAGAACCGCGCCGAACGACTGCAGATCTGGAAGGAACCGTTCGTTGAACTGCGAGCCCCGGATCTGTACAACCTGCGTCGCGATCCGTTTGAGAAGGCCAAACTGGGGTCGAACACCTATGAGGATTGGTACATCGACCGAGCCTTCATAGTGATTCCGATTCAGGGCATGGCGGCTCAGTTCCTCAAGACGATGGAGGAGTTTCCTCCCAGCCAGCGTCCAGGGTCGTGGAATCTTCGAGGGATCGAAGAGAAGCTGCGCAACAACATTGGCGGTGGGCAATAGCCCACGCGGATGGATCGAGGTGTCTGACCGACTTCCGATCCCGACCCAATGAAAACCGATCGACGCCGCGGGCAGATTGCCCGCGGCGTTTTTTTTGCGCCTCGATGGCGCCTCTCATAGGCTTCCCGTCTCTTCGAACGATCACCCTCAACCTCCCCGAGGCAGAGTCGCAAGCCGCCTCACCCTCCCCAAAGCAGAAAGGCACGCCGACTCACGCGCCCCTTGGGATGCAAGGCTCGCGATGGAT
>JBJSWM010000716.1:0-1010 GCA_046085865.1 Pirellulaceae bacterium | reverse complement strand
AGGCAAAGAGAATTTGGACGAAGGCACATCCTCTCACATCCCCCCTCTCCCCGTGCCCTCTGTGCCTCCGTGAGGTTACAAAGAGCGATCAATCATGGGCGCGGATCATGGTGCATCAGTCGCTCTTCCCATCGCGAAAGGGACTGCAGAGCATAAGCACGGTCGACAATCGATGGAACCATGCCGGTCAACCTAGCGTACTGATACGACGCCAAGACCCGAATCTCCAGACGCTCGTGCACCAATGCATCCAACAACCAACGCCGCCATATCGGATCATAACCCGCTTGCGGAACCCCCTGCCAAAGCAAAATCAGCACCGGTTGCCAATTGCCAGGTCGCTTAGCAATCTCCGCCTCCAGCCGCTCCCGCCAGTCCGAATCTCTCTGACACCGCTGGCTTACGGAATCGATCCACCCATGCCAACACTCTGCGTAACTGGAATCACCAAGCAAGTTCTCGCTGCCCGCCACCATCGAGAGATCCCCCATCGCTATCCTGCGATCGGCTTCCAGTGAAATCTCACTTGAAATCTCCTTTGAATCCTCCAGCTGGCGATCCGACCGCGCTTCCAATTCCAACCCTTTAGGCGCCTGAATCAACGGCTCGGAAACAGCCACCTCCCATGCTGCGGACATCACGGCACGATCCTGCAAGCGACTCACCGGTGCAACGGATTGCTGCAGCCGACTCGGCTGGCCACCGACTGGACCGTCCTGCTGCCGATTTCCAGTATCAGCAACCGAGTCTTCCATACCTGGAGCGAATTGCTTAGGCAGATAACGGCTTCCTATCGGAAAAACCAGTAATGCGGTAACCACGGTGACGATCATCGCTGCCACCATCCCACGGTAGCGATAGGATGGTTTTTTAGTTGTAGCCAAGGCTACATTTTGGACAGGAGCCAATGGTTCGATAAAGTCCCGACTATCCCATATCGCATCGGCCATCGCCAATCCAATTGGCTCCCGCCCTCCGACTGCCTCTGGCTGCGACTCGGTCATCCCGAT
>JBJSWM010000715.1:0-5856 GCA_046085865.1 Pirellulaceae bacterium | reverse complement strand
CCGCTCCACAGCATCTGGCCTGGCCATTTGGCAGCCAGTTGACGACATGCCTCAAGATCTTCAACCACGTTGTACTCTCGATGATCGGCTAGATGGTTGGGAGCGGTTCTCCTCTTGATGGCAGGTTGGGGGATGGACACGACCATTCAGGGCCAAGAACCCGTCTCGATCATCTTCGACACGGACATTGGCAATGATGTCGATGACGCTTTGGCGATGGGTGTCCTTCATGCGCTAGAGACCCGCCGGGAATGCAAGTTGATCGGGGTGACGATCACCAAGGATCATCCCCTCGCCGCGCGTTTCGTTCAGGCGGTGAACCAATTCTACGGAAGGCCCGATATCCCCATCGGCGTCTGCCGCAGTGGGAAGACACCCGAGCCAGGGACTTTCCTGCCGCTGGCCGAAAAGCAGGATGGTCAGCAATTGCGTTACCCGCATCAAGTCGACCGCAACGATCCTGCCGCAGTCGAACTACTGCGACGGCTATTGGCCAGCCAGCCCGACGGTTCGGTGGTGATTGTTCAAGTTGGTTTCTCCACCAACTTAGCGGCTCTTTTGGATTCCAAGCCGGATCAGTACAGCAAGTTGGATGGGATGCAGTTGGCATCATCCAAAGTTCGATTGCTTTCGCTGATGGCTGGCGCTTTCACCAAGATCCCAGGGCCCAACGGTCAGCTAACCGATCATCGAGAGTACAACGTGGTTGAAGATCTTGAGGCATGTCGTCAACTGGCTGCCAAATGGCCAGGCCAGATGCTGTGGAGCGGCTTTGAGATTGGGTTGGCCTGCCCCTATCCCCACCAGAGCATTCTCAAGGACTATGGCTATGTCGAACATCATCCTCTGGCCGAAGCGTATCACCTCTACTCGCCTCCCCCACATGATCGTCCGACCTGGGACCTGACCAGCGTGCTGGCGGCGGTGAGGCCCGACCATGGGTACTTCGAAGTGTCCGAACCGGGCAGGGTGGAAGTAGACCAGCAGGGGTTGACCCGATTGGTCCCTCAGCCGGATGGAAAGCATCGGTACCTGAAGCTTGCGGAATCCAACCGCTCCCGCGTGATCGAAGCTCTCTCACAACTCTCCAGCCAACCGCCGCAGGGGAACCTCAAGTGATTGGGCCATCCGAGATCGACTGCATCGTCGTCGGCTCCATGAATCTCGATTGGCTGATCGAGTGTCCGAAACTGCCCGCTCGTGGTGAGACCGTGGGTGGCTGTCGATCTCGAAAAGTCCCTGGAGGAAAAGGTGCCAATCAGGCGGTGGCCGCTGCGCGTAGCGGAGCTCGCGTGGCGATGGTGGGCGCTGTGGGGAAGAACGAGCAAGGGCAGTTTCTGATCGAGCAATTGAAGAAGGATCAGGTCGATTTCCGTTTCGTTCAGATCCTGTCGGAGGTTGACACGGGGACCGCGATCGTGGCGGTCGAAAGCTCTGGAGAAAACGCGATTCTTGTTATCCCAGGAGCCAATAACCTAGTCACAAGCGACCAAGTGCGCGGCGCTCTTTCCCATCTACCAGATACCGCAGGGATGTTGCTGCAGGGAGAGATTCCTGCGGATGCGATCGTCGCGGCAGCGGAGGAAGGGCGGCGAAAGAGGATGCGAGTCATCTTGAATCCTGCCCCCATGCTGGATCCCTTTCCAGAACTCCTTTGGAATGTCGATCTGCTAATCGTCAACGAAGGCGAAGCCAAACAGTTGTCGAGCCTGCCTTTGAATAATGCGGCTGAAGCGTTGGAGGTGGCGACTTGGATTCACAGCCGTGGTCCCCAGAATGTCGTCATCACGCTTGGGGCAGGTGGGGCGGTCTTTCGCGATCTTCAAGGGCGATGCAAGTGGTTTCCAGCCGTACCGACTCAGGTTGTCGATACGACCGCTGCCGGCGACTGTTTCGTTGGGGCTTTAGCTTCCCGGTGGCTGCGAGGCGAATCGCTGGAGCAATCGGTGCAGTATGCCTTGACCGCTGCATCTATCGCAGTCAGTCGCCTGGGGGCACAGCCTTCCCTGCCCTACCAATCGGAGGTCTTGGCGATGATCAACCGATAACTTGACATGCGATGGCCGTGTAGGGTGTGGAAGATGCTTTTGGATCTGTAAGTCGGAAAGTGTTGGTCAAGACGTAGGCAGGGACAATCGGGAAGGCTTGGGAAACGAGGGTGAAGATGAACATGAAGAGGATGCTGTGTTTCTTCCTGATCGCCGGACTCTGTGTTGGTTGTCAGCCTGCCGGAGAATCTTCAAAAACCGCAGGTCCCAAGGGTACCACTCCCGCCAAACCGGTCATCGCACTGGTGATGAAGTCGCTGGCCAATGAGTTCTTCGCCAACATGGCCGAGGGAGCCAAACGCCATCAACGCGAAGCCTCGGGGAAATACGATCTGATCGTCAATGGAATCAAGGACGAGCAAGATGTGGTGCGGCAGGTGCAGTTGGTCGAGGAACTGGTGGCTGGCGGTGCCCGCGCGATCGTGATCGCCCCTGCCGACTCCAAGGCGCTTGTCCCGGTGCTCAAGCGGATCAAAAACCAAGGGATTGTCGTCGTCAACATCGACAATCGACTCGATGAAAAAATGCTCGAGGAAAACCAGTTGCAAGTTCCGTTCGTCGGTCCCGACAACCGCGCCGGTGCAAGAAAGGTTGGGGACTACCTTGCTAGGCAACTAAAGTCGGGGGACGAAGTGGCAATCCTTGAGGGAGTCACGACATCCTTCAATGCCCAGCAGCGCAAAGCCGGTTTTGAAGATGCGATGCGTGCTGCCGGGATCCAGATCGTCGATGCTCAGTCAGCGCAGTGGGAAACCGATCAAGCCAATCGGATCGCCGCCAACATGCTGATCGCTCACCCCAATCTCAAGGCCATTCTTGCAGCCAATGACAGCATGGCGGTAGGAGCCTTGGCGGCGATCCGGTCTGCAGGCAAGCGCCGGGAGGTGCAACTAGTCGGATTCGACAACATCCAGGCGGTTCAGCAATCGATCCAGGAGGGTGACATTTTGGCAACGGCGGATCAACACGGTGATCAGCTTGCCGCGTATGGCATCGACTACGCACTTCAGTTGCTGGCCGATCCCAAGGCGACTCCTGCCGACAAAGAGACGCCTGTCGACCTCATCACGGCGGATCAATTGAAATGACCGCCGCGGATGAAGGGAGTGGGGCAAGCGACGACACTCCAGTGTTCCTTCTTGAGGCGCAAGGGATCAGCAAGTCCTTCGCCGAACCAGTGCTTGAAGATGTTTCCATCCAGGTTCGAGAAGGAGAGATCGTCGCATTGCTGGGCGCCAACGGTGCCGGGAAAAGCACTCTCTGTCGGATTCTTTCGGGGCTACTTGAGGCAGACAATGGTCAGCTGCTTTGGCGAGGCAAAAGACTTTCATTGGCGAGCAAGTCCGAAGCGCAGAGAGCTGGCATCCAGTTCGTCCAGCAGGAACTCAATTCGATCGACAACCTGTCAGTGGCTGAGAACCTCCATATAGGGAGGATGCCGACCATAGGAGGCTGCTGGATCGATCAAGCCCGGCTGCGTTTAGGGGCGATCCGCGCTTTGGAACGTGTTGGGCTAGGTCAGCTTGATCCCGCAACCAGCATGGAGCGACTTGGCGTGGGACAGAAGCAGTTGGTCGAGATCGCTGCGGCGCTCGATCGCAATGCGGAGCTGCTGCTGTTGGATGAGCCAACGGCGGCGCTGACTCCTTGGGAGACCCGTTCGCTTTTCGATCGCTTGAAGGAACTGCGTCTTCAGGGAGTCGGCATGATCTACGTCAGCCATCGGTTGGACGAGGTGCTGAAGCTATGCGATCGTGCGGTCATCCTTCGGGATGGACGGATTCACGATTCGGTGACATTGCAGGGCATGACCGAAAACCAGCTTTTGCATCGTTTGACAGGGCATCCTGTGTCGGCCGACAGTGCACCCAAGGGGCAGCCACAGGTGCGTGCGACGCCGAGTCGAGTGACGAGGCTCGGTGACGAGCGGATGCGCGTGGAAGGTTGGACGCGAAACGGCTTTTTTCGAGATCTTTCGCTGGTGGTTCATGCAGGCCAGTGCGTCGGTATCGCGGGATTGATCGGGTCGGGTAGAACCGAACTACTCCGCTCGATTTTCGGAGCGGATGGTACCGATGATGGACGACTGACCATCGAAGGCAAGCGGCTGGATCGCCCCTTCCGCACCCCGGCGGAAGCGGTAGAGCATGGCTTGGCTTTCGTTCCCGAAGATCGAAAAGCTCAGTCGCTGCTTCTCACACAGAGTCTGCGAGACAACATTCTGCTGGCCAGTTGGAGTCGTTTGCATGTTCGAGGTTGGGTCGATTCGGAAGAGGAGAGAAGGGTTGCCGAGCGATGGGTGGAAGCGATGGGGATTCGCGCTAGGTCAACAGATCAATCAGCAGCAACGCTTTCCGGGGGCAATCAACAGAAGCTGGTCTTGGCAAGGTGGATGGAACGAAATCCCGCGATTCTCCTGTTGGATGAACCAACACGTGGAATCGATCAGGGGTCGCGAACGCAGATTCGACAAACGGTTTCCGACTTGAAGCAGAACGGGTGCGGTGTGATTCTTGTCGATAGCGATCTGGAGGAATTGATGTCCTGGAGCGATCGGATCGTCGTGCTATCGGGAGGCCGCTTCGTCAGCGAGTTTTCCCGGGACCAGTTCTCGCGGAACGTTTTGGAGAAGGCGTGTTTTGAAGGAGTGGTGCAGGGTGGTTGATCCGCAGATTTCCGGAAGCGCTAGACGGAGCGACAGACGCGTACCCAATTGGGCCGGCAGTGGCTCTTTGGTGATCCTGCTGCTGGTGATCCTGCTGCTATGCCTTGGATTTTCGATCGCGGGACGCAATTTCTTCTCACTGGCTACTTTCTCCACCATGGCGCGCGGCAATGTTTCCCTGCTATTGGTTTCGCTAGGGATGACGGCAGTCATGCTGGTCGGCGGGATCGACCTTTCGGTGGGTGCGGTGATGGCGCTGGCGTCCGTTACTTTCGTCATGCTGCGCATGGAAGTTGGCCTTCCGGAGGGGATTGCCATTCTGGGGGCGTTAGGAACCGGAGTTCTGTGTGGTTGGTTGAACGGTCTGATTACAGTTGCAGCAAGGGTTCCGTCATTTGTTGTCACGCTGGGAATGCTGGAAGCGGCGCGCGGCATCGGACTGTGGTGGACGCGGAGCCAAAGCCATTCAGTGCGGTCGTCTATCGATTGGGTCGCAACCCCTAAGCTCCTCGGGCTTTCACCTGCGGTATTTCTCTCTTTGGTGGTGGTGGTGATGATGATCCTATTGATCCGCCGAACCGTCCTTGGGAGATACTGGATCGCCATCGGTACCAACGCGGAAGCGGTTCGATTGTCGGGGGTCGGTACCGCGGCGCCGACGGTGGCGGCTTTTTCGATCTGTGGTCTACTGGCCGGCTTGGCGGGCTTGATTCAAGTCGGGGAAACCCTGTCGGCGAAGGCCGATAACTTTGCTGGGATGGAGCTTCAAGCGATTGCGGCCTGCGTCATTGGAGGCACCAGTCTAGCCGGCGGCAAGGGATCGGTGATCGGTACACTTTTGGGAACCTGCCTACTGGCGGTTCTTCAGACAGGTTTGGCACAGATGGGTGCTGCCGATTCGATCAAGCGACTGGTGACCGGTCTGATCATTGTGGGAGCCGTTGTGATCGATGCATGGAGGCAGCGCAGGGCCAGCCAGCGGATCTCCTGATTGAAGATCGGGATTACGGTGCTGGGCGGTTCGATCGGAGGACGGCCGGAGGCTGGTCAGGCCAGGAGATCCTTGATCACCTTGGCGGGTTCCACGCCCGTCAGCCGTTGATCCAAGCCCTGGTGGCGGTAGATCAGTCTTTCGTGGTCGAT
>JBJSWM010000714.1:0-4789 GCA_046085865.1 Pirellulaceae bacterium | reverse complement strand
GGTCTTCACCGGCCTCTTTGCAGCCGGGCTGATCCTCATGGTCCAACTGGCTGATTTGGTCGACCTGGATCCCGGCTGCGTGCTATTCGGCGACTTGGAGATGGTGCCTATCGAGGCAGGAAGCAGTGGATGGCATCGCGTGCCGACGGCGATTTGGATCGCGGCGGCATTGCTTGTTGCCAATCTCTCCTGGATTCTCCTTTTCTGGAAGGAACTCAAAGTCAGCAGCTTTGACCAGGCGTATGCCGAGAGTCAGGGGCTGGCACCCGCTGTGGTGCAATACGCTCTGGCCACTTCGGTTGCCATGACGGCGGTGGCTAGTTTCCAGGCGGTCGGGAACCTCCTGGTGGTCGGTATGTTCATCATCCCACCAGCTGCCGCCATTCTGCTTAGTCATCGCTTGCCATCGATTTTGCTGATTGCTGCCGGGGTGGCAGCGATTTCTGCCGCCGTGGGGCATTGGCTGGCGATCGAATTGCCAAGCCGTTTGCATCTTCCTGGCACGTCGACCGCTGGCATGATGGTGGTGGTCGCCTGCTTGATCCTGGCAGGAGCGATCCTTTTCAGTCCCATCGATGGCTGGTTGGCTAGATGGATGAGGACCATGTACCATCGTCGGAAAGTGGAGGAAGAAGACACGTTGGCGAGCCTGTATCGCCAGCAGGAGACCTCCCAACGCAGCAGGATGTCCAACCCCGCGTCAATCCGCCAACGCATGTCGACACGAGTTCTCAGGCGGCTGGAACGGCAAGGGTTGGTGAAGCCATCTCCTGATTCGTCGCAGTGGCAGTTGACAGATCCCGGGATGGGGCGAGGCAAAGAATTGGTGCGCAGCCATCGGCTCTGGGAAACCTTCCTCGATACCCATCCGGGAGTCTCCCCCGATCGGCTGCATGAGCGGGCTGAGGCGCTGGAACATTTCACCGATCTGGAGATCCGTAGGAAATTGGAAGAACAGACCGATGGTCGGGCTCGCGATCCCCATGGCAGTCCGATTCCCGAGGAGCCGTGACAGATCGAGCTGCGGGTGACTTGATGCAATTGCAGAGGCCGGTAGGTTGCTTTAATCTGTAGTCGACGCGATCGTTCGCGGCCCCAGGGAGCACCCAACCGGTGGCAAACCCTCTAGCCCGATGCCTCATATGCCTACAGCAAAGACAACACGATGGACACCAAGTTCTCAATAACACCTGATGCAGCGCAGCTGGACGCACTCCAGCGCGATCTCTCCTTCCACCCCACGCACAACCCGACCCCCAAGCGACTTTCGGCCCAACAGGTCGATCACTACAACCGCCGGGGCTTTGTGGCGCCGTTGAAAATCTATGAGCCGGAGCAGATCGATCAGATACGGATTTACTTTGATGATCTTCTGGCGCGAGTGGTCGCAGCTGGAGGGAACAGCTACTCGATCAGCTCGGCCCACCTCGCCTACGGACCAGTTCACGACATTCTGACCAACCCGATCATCGTCGACTACGCAGCGGACCTTCTGGGTGAAAACGTCATTGCTTGGGGGTCGCACTTTTTCTGCAAGATGCCTGGCGACGGCAAGGGAGTGGCGTGGCATCAGGATGCCAGTTACTGGCCGTTGACCCCTTCCAAAGCGCTGACGGTGTGGCTGGCGATCGATGATGCAGACCAGGAGAATGGCTGCATGCGGTTTGTCGCCGGTAGCCACCATGTGGGGCATCTGACCTACAGGCCAAGCACTGCCGCCGATCACAACGTCCTCAATCAGACGATCGATAACGCCGAGCAGTACGGCGAAGTGGTCTGGAATCCCGTTCCTGCCGGTTGGTGCTCCATCCACAGCGATCTACTGCTTCATGGATCCGATCCGAATAGGTCCAGCCGACGCCGCTGCGCTCTGACGCTGCGATACTGCAGTGCCGATGTGAGAGCTTCCATGGAATGGAATCAGAAGGGAGTCTACGTGCGAGGCAGCGATCCAACGGGACACTGGGCCAACCAGCCCCGGCCCACGAGATCGTAACTGGACAGGGGGCAGAAACGAGTCACCATCGAGGGCCATCCGACCATTCTTTTGGTCCCTTGGCCAGAGATCGCCCCTACCATCCATGGGGCAACAAGACGATTGCCCCCTGATTCCAGCGTCACCAAACATCCCCTCTGGCGCTGTTCCTGGATCGCGCGAAGCCGCGAAGTCACGAAGCGATGGAGAGCCCAGTCCTTTTTGCGATTCTTGCTTAGATACCCTGTCGACTTTTTCTGTTGTCGATCAACTTGAGTTACCAAATGGAATCGACAGGTCGCATGGTGGAGAGAGCCGTTCGTCGTGGGCTGACGAACGATCTGCATCTTGGCTTTGTTCGCGTCTTGGCCTCTTTGCGTGAGACCAACCGACTCCCAGACGTGATCGAACGGCCATCCGGAGGCAAATACTTCTTCGCTCAGTAGCCAAGGGACACGTTGTCGATTGGCCGGCAGCAGACCCCTGAGTCCTACTGCTTGCTGTCTTGGATCACCGACCAATGACATCCTAGATGGACCAAAGAAGCGTTTAGGAAACGAACACGCGGATGAGTCACCCCATCCGCGTGTCGTCTTTTTGCTTTTCGGATCCAGTCGGTTTATCGATTGATCGCAAACCCGAAAGTGAACCCTGGCATCACCAGCTCCTGGTCGTTCAGGTTGGGGTTCTGGCCGCTGATCAGCGTCGCACCCCGCCAGATGCCTCGGCCATAGTAGAGCAGGTTGAATCCCATTCGCAGCTCGATGGCTCGCGTCACCTGGTATGCCGATTCGGCTCGCCAATCCAATCCGATCACAAATTCTTGATTCTTCCGACCGGCGAAGCTGGTTCCGGCCTGACTGACAGGGAGGATTGGGTCATCGCCAACTCCCGGAGGGATTCCGTCGTAGATCGTTTGGAACTGACGGAAGGCGCTGTGCTGACTTTGCCAGTTGGAACCAAGGAATCCCTTGCAGTCGGTGGAGAGCGTCCAGCGACTGTAGTATTTGTAGTAGCGGAAGCCGACCTGAGGAGCCAACATGCGGTTGCTGGTTTCGACGATCTCGCTGGTGAGCAGTTCCGCCGACGAGTCGACGGCGAAGTCGAGGTCGGTGTCGACTGGGAAGGTGGTGTAATTGTCGTTTCGGGCGATATCCGTGAAGTCAGACAATCGCAATCCCACCATCGGTTCGACGATCCCACCCAGTCGCGTCGGCTCACGACGCCAAGTCTTATTGATTTCTAGGTGAGCGAACTTTCCGGCATTCAGACTGTCTCGCAGCCGGTAGTATCGCTCCCCGTAACCGACGTCGTTCCGCCAGTCGAGCGGAATGTAGTCTTCGTTGTCGGCGGTGTCATCCTGGTTGTAGATGTTCAGTCGGGATACCAGCGTCTCGTTGTAGACATTGGGGCCCGAGATGTGGAAGGCGGAGAAGTTCCACCCGTCGTCTTCGTTGTTCATGAAGCCCGCGTCCCAGCGGTTGCCCCACGTGAAGTCGACGCGGCCCGCCTGGTCCTCTTGTTCGGATCTGGCAAAACCTTGCCGCATCCGGTCGTAGGTGACGTACCAACCGTGTCGAGCACGTTGGCGAGCCGTCAACTCCTCAAAGTCCAGAATGTGGACAGGAGCGAACCATTGCCAGTTCGGATCGAACTCCATCGGCTCGGCGAAAGGATGGTACGACTGGGCGAAACTCCATGAGCCACTCACGGAAGCCACAGCGAAACAGAGCAGTCGCATCGTGCATTTGAAGACCGTCATGATTCCCTTTCACCTTTGCAGCAAGGCTAGCTCAATGGCGACCTGCCGACGGTAGCCGGCAACCGGCCGAGCGCATCCCTCCGGTTATGCTGGTAGTATCGGAAGGTAGGCCGATCAAGTTGAGTCGGTTTAGGTAAACCTTGCCGAAAAATGGGGTTTCCTCGGTAAATCCCAAGGGGAGGGCGCAGCTTGGCAGCCAAAAAACATGCCGATTTCTGCATCGGAGGCTGTCGGGAAGAGTTGACCCGAAGCGTAAGGTTAGCCGCTGAGTGTCTTTCTGGGAGGTATGGCAGCAGACGGGCGGCCGCCTCCTGATGGCTTTGGGAATTCCCATCCTTGGAGGGTGTTCCATCTGAGCCGATTCTGCCGTTGCTGTAGGAACGGTTGGCCTTTTTTCCTTTCGGTTGTCAAGAACAAGCCTGTACGCACCGAGTGAGCCTTGCAAAACTTGCGTCGACTTAGGAAACCGCCGGAACCATCCATCGGACTTGCAGTGGTCCGATGGAGGGGGCGAGGTCCTGATCGAATCTGTGTTCGAGGAGAATGGCTGTCAACGGGCAGTCTAGGTGGTGACGGAGAGCAATTGGATGCGGATCCTGTACTTCGATCATGCGACAGCCACACCCATGGCGGGCAGTGTGCGCGATGCCATGCAGACCTACTTTTCCGATCAGTTTGCTTCCCCTGCGGCCCATCATGCCCAAGGTCGTGTTGCGGCCGAAGCGGTGGAAGATGTGCGAGGCGTCGTGGCAGGCATGCTTGGCAGTTCCAGCACGGAGGTGGTGCTGACAGCCGGTTGGATGGAGAGCTGCAATCTGGGGATTTTGGGAGCGGCTCGCGCCAGTTTGCGGGAGAGGCCAATCGCGACGCCACACGCAATCACGACCCGTCTGGAGGCGGCTCCAGTGGCCGGCGCTATCGACCGTCTGGAGCAGGAGGGTTGGGCGGTGACGCGATTGGCGTGCGATCGTCGAGGCATCGTCGGGGCGGACGCCGTGCAGGCAGCCGTTCGCCCCTCCACGCGACTGGTTTCCGTGGGCCACGCAAGCTGG
>JBJSWM010000713.1:0-15427 GCA_046085865.1 Pirellulaceae bacterium | reverse complement strand
TGGTCGATTCGATTACCGCATTTCGATACTCCCTTGAGTAAATGAGAGCTGCGGAATTAGCGATCACCACTAGTTTAGCCGGCTCTAGCCGCATCCCCTACCGAAACGAGGAGTACTACCGGCGCCCTGGAGCAAGGCGATCCGATTCCACCGTGCTTCGATAGAGCAGCAATCCCAAGGGGATCTCCGAAGAGCCAGCGGTTGATGCTACAGTTCCTCTGCCGACGCGAAGTGATCGATTGCCTGCACCCAGGCATCTAGCCCACCGGATGTCGCGCGACGAAAGAAAGTGCTCGATGAAATCCCGTACTGACGGCTCTCTTCCCTTCTTATCCGATCCATCCAACGATGTCCTCTTTAGAACCCAACGAGAAAGCGCGAGGTATGTTCCAACATCTGAATCTTTCCTCTTACAACACCGACAAGATCGGTAACCGATACTTGGATTGGTACGACCGGGAACTCAACAACCTTGGTCGCGCCAGCAAGGTACTGGAACTGGGAGTCAAAAACGGTGGCTCGGTTCTGCTATGGCGCGACGTTTTCCCCGACGGTGAAATCGTCGGAATCGACAAGAACCTGGGCAATCTCGACCCAGGCGTTCAAGGGGTCTCGAGACTGCATCTGTACGAAGGGTCACAAGCGGACGAGAAATTCCTCACGGAAGTCTCGCAGAAACATGCACCCCAGGGATTTGATCTGATCGTCGATGATGCCTCGCATGTCGGTTGGCTTTCTCGCGCCAGTTTCGATATCCTATTCGACCGGTTCCTTCGCAAGGGTGGCATCTATGTGGTAGAGGATTGGACGACGGGTTACTGGAGCGATTGGTCGGATGGGTGCACCTATCGACCGCGCGGTCCGCTGAGGAACGCTGGCTGGAATCTCCTGAAATCGCTCCGGATATGCAAGTCGCCCCCAGTCGATCAGGCTCTGAGCGGGTTGGTTGGGTTTGTGAAGTCGCTGGTGGATGAGCAGGGGGCGGCCGACCTGACGCGGCAACTTCACAACCGACCCCATGGCAGAAAATCCCGGTTTGCGAGGATGGTCTTCTATGACTCGGTTCTCTTCATCCACAAACGAACCGACTGACCGAAGGATCGGGGATTCATTTTAGGACACCCCGAAGAAACCGTTCGGTATTGATTTACGATCGCAGGTGGATGCATCCTCCCGATTGCCTCCACTCAGGTCGCTATATGACTGGGTCGCCAGATGACTGGGTCGCCGTGTTTCTTCAGCGCACGATCAACTGGGTCAGGAAGTAGTGAGTCCACCTAGGACTTCCCGCGTCGTCGATGAAGTTGTACTGAGGCGCATAGCCAACCCGGGCCATCGTCTTACCAACTCGCATCAGCCTAGCGACCTGGAATCCCACCGGCAGTGAGACCCATCGGTCCTGGCGCCAGTCGTAGGTCTCCTGGAGATCACCCAGAGCCAGCGACCATTTTGGATTGATCACATAGGCCAGCACTGGTTGCAGGGACGAGACCTCGGTGTCACTACTGAAGAGATTCTGATTGAACATCCCGAAGGTCCATTTGCCCTTCTGAGCTACCGCCCCGACTGCTGGGCCGATCTGAAAGGGATCCCGCCCGGTATTGCCCGGCAGGAAATTCATGACCGGTCCGACCCCGAATCGGCCCCATGGTCTAGGAAAGACAATCAGATCGAAGAGGGAGACTGGATCGAGCCCTTGTCCCTGGGGACCATCGACTCGCCAGGGAGTTGTCATGCGGAGGATGTGATTCATGCCAAATGCTTGGAAGGGAATCACCGGCTGGAAGGTGAAGGTATTCTGTTTGTCCTTCAGTCCCCAGAACTCTGAGGTGAATCGATCTTGAAAATTCAAGGTGGTGACGGCGGCAGTTGGATCGACCAGTTTCGCTGCCAAGTCCCCCTTTCCCTGCCCCCCTCCAGCATCGCCAGCCGAATTGCCCATACCATCGGGCATCGCCCTGGCACCTGACACCCCCCCCAAAGCTGACTCCCCTAGCGATGGCTCCGCCAGCGTCGGTTCGATCCCCTGCGCCTCCAGCCAGCGCGATTGCTCTTGGACCGAAGGAGCGGCGAGATCTGCCGGTTCCTTCAGCCCATCGCCAAGGACCCAGGTTTCGCTGGAGTCGGGATCCGAAAAGGCGATCGAATCCCAAGCCGACGGCTGGACATGCCCGGGATGGGCCCATTGGGCGTCAGCGATCGAAGCCAGGCACGCCAGACAACCGCCAGCCAGCAGCATAGAAAATCTCATCACAAGGCCCCTCCGTGCCACTCCCCTTCTGCCATGAAAGGCCCGGGGAATTCCATTCGCGAAACCACTCCATCCTTGGGGGTTCCCTCGATCAAACGAATCGGAATGGAGGGTGTTACCCGATCAAAGGCATTTTCTCGATTGCCCTTGGGTGCCGCAGCCTGGGTTCCGACGGAGCGGTCAGTGACGGTTGTAAGGAGCCGGACTAGCGGGTTCAAGTTTCCATCGGCTGGGTGAAATTCGTTTGGTATCAGGGTAGGGAGGGGCCTGTTCAGGGAATGCGACGTCGGCGCTGTCGCAAGCGATCCAGGATACCGCCGACGGGAGTCGTTGGCGGACTTTCTTCCTGCAGTTGGCCAGGATCCCCGGAACTCTGTTCCGCATCGCGTCGGGCTGCCTCGCGTCGCGCCCGCGCCTGACGGACCCATTCGATCGTTGCAGCGATCGCCTGATCGGCATCTCCGGCAGCGACCCCCTCCAGCATCTGCATCACTTCGGCAGTCACCGGCGCCTCGGATTGGACCTGGGAGCCAATCTTGCCCAGCAACTGGCCTGCCTGCTTGCGCAGTGATGCCGGATCGATTTCCGGTTGATCCAGAGTGCCGCGCACTTCCAGAACCAATTCGGGAAAGCCCAGCTCCTTGACCGAATCACGCCTTGCCAGCCATTCGACAGGAACAGGCATTCCCACCTGCATCGATAGCGAACGATCGGCGATTCCCACCTGTCCTCTGGAAGACCACTGAAACCGCTTTTCCAGATCGGGAAGACCTACCCGCAGTCCTTCGTGCTCCACCTTCCCATCGGCAAATCGAATCGCGATATCCGAGTCTTCGACGAATGTCAGTTGCCTTGGGATCTCCTTCTGAAACTGGCGGCCAGCCAGTTCGATTGCCTGAAGCACCAGTGGATCGCTGGGACCGCTGGTCACCTGGTGCAGCTGCAAAGATGCCGTCCCCTGCGACCTTTCGGGATGATCCAGCGGAATGGTGATCTGGTCGATCGAGAAGGAGCAATCTCCAGCGATCCAGGTCGATCGCGCCAGCCATGGTACGACGCGATCCAGTCCCAGCTGAAGTAGCTCGGGAGTGATTTCCACATGATCGAGAATCTTCGCTGGTTCGAGCGTCAACACCGGTGGTCCTTCAGCCGACTTCCAAGTTCCCCGAAGGTCGAAAGGAGGTACGATCAGAAGCGGCTCCTTTTGCTCAGCACGCGAAATCTGTGCTTGCATCTGTTCGATGGAAATCGCCACATCGACTCGTGGCGTCTTCCTCGCGCCCGACTCCTGCTGGCCATCGATCCTAGGATCTCCGGAGATCGCCGCCAACAGTTCCTGAAGGTTTGTCCCGCCCCGGAGAAATTCCACTTCGACAGCCGGTCGTACGATAGTGATTTCCCCTAGCTTTCTGCCCCCCAGCAGAAATCCGATCAAGCCGCGTTGGGTGCGCACTTGCTCGACATGAAGGACGCGAGGTTGGCCCAGCGGTGCGATGGTGACTCCATGAAGCGACATCGGCCCCAGCCACGATAGCTCCACGCGGTCGCTGGTCAGCTGGTACTCCCCCTTGGCCAGCCGATCCAAGAGAGGCTGAATCAGCCAGTTTCCGCTGAACCAACGCGGGACCATCGCAGCCGCAATAGCGATCAGCAGTCCCAGGATACTCAACCATTTCCAACGGGAACCCCCTGCGGCTTTCGCCACACTTCCGTCACGACGCTCCAATCGATCGCTGGTCATTCCTGGTTGTCTCCTTGGTTCGCACGATACTTCATGCGATCTGGGCTGCAATCTGCTGGACGGTGGTGTAGTCGGGGATGGCGGTGGAAGCCCCCAGAGCCGTCACGCAGCAGGCTCCGGTTGCTGAAGCGATTCGAGCGGCCTGAGGCAGTGTTTCGCCGCGACGCAATCCAGCGATCAACCCCGCATAATACGAATCGCCAGCACCGGTCGTATCGACCACCGGCCCAGGAGGTCGCGCCGAGGAGACCTCAAGCCACTGGCCCGACGCCGGACTCAGGATCGATCCTCGTTCCCCCAGCTTGATCCCCAGCATTCCCGGCGCCCCCAGGCTGCGATAGAGCGAGATGATCTCCCGAGGATCTTCCAGTCCAGTCTGATGCCTCGCTTCGCTCAAACTGGGAATGTAGAAGTCCAGGTGTGGCAGCAACTGGACCAGCGGCTCCATCGATCCACCACTGCCGGCTGCATCGAGCGCGGTCGCACAGCCCCGCTCGCGCAGCCCCACCAGCAGCTCCACCAGATCGTCTTCCAAGTTGGGGATCAGCGAGTAATATCCCAGCAGAAAAAGATGGGCCTGCTCGGCCATTTCCAAACGCTCGCGATAGAAGTCGATCGCGATCTGCTTGGGGGCGCCCTGGCAATGCAGAAAAGAACGCTGACCATCGGGTGCGATCAGGGCGACCGTGGCGCTGGAGGGAACGCCGCTGCGAATCGCCACATGACGGGTATCGATCCCCTCCTTCCCCAGCCGCGACAGAATCATCTCACCCCAGACGTCCTCTCCCACCGCAGTCCAGGCCGCCACGCGAAGCCCCAGCCTAGCCATCGCGATACCTGCATTCGCTACAATACCACCGGTCGTCAGCTGCAGCGGCTCCACGCGGACCAGTTGCTCCCGCCCAATCGCCCTCTCCAGTTCGACCGGACGCACCAAGACGTCGATCGTACAGGAACCACTGACGATGCAGTCCCACGTCTTTGGCTGCTTCCAGTTTGGTTGTTCCCAGAGCCATGCCATCGGTTTCGTTTGTTCCTCAGTGAGTTCCCAAAGTGACGCGACCTACCCACTCGCCCCATAAATCGCTCGATCAAAAACTGCAGGCCATCGCCAGCGACCCATCGAATCGATCTTTCATCTTAGCGGACGCCAAAGACCCGGACATGGGTCTTGGGATCGCTGCCCCCGGACCCCGTTGGCCAGCACAGCCCAGCCAGTCGACATGGCGGTCGATGCCGGAGTTCTTGGAAATCATCCGGCAGATCGTCCGTCAGGGCTTGGTCGATCTGATGCTGATGAGCCCCAGTGTCAACGAAAAGCTGGCGATCGATGAGCAGCTTTTTGAAGGAAGCGCCGTCACCCCGGCCGCTCGCGCCAACGACACCACCGATATCTGGTGTGGGAACAGCGGCAGCTACACTCAGCAACCCTCGCTTGCCTTTCGCACCACCTCGATCGATCACATCCAGTATGGACGCACTCTGCAGCATCCTTGCGAGGCCACTCCAGCAACCAACCTGGGACTCTATTCGATCACCTTCAATAACGATGCCGCCAAAGACCGCGAAGCGCTGATCGAGTACCGACGCTTCCGCGAGGAAGCCGAGGCGAAGGGCTTTCGCCACTTCCTGGAAGTCTTCGCCCCCAATGCACTGGAAGGTCGACCGCTGGCCGATGTCGGCCGCTACGTGAATGACTCCATCGTCCGAACTCTGGCAGGCGTCACACGCGCAGGACGACCGGTCTTTTTGAAAATCCCCTACTTCGGACCGGCCGCCATGGAGGAACTGGCCGCTTACGATCCATCGCTGGTCATCGGTATCCTTGGAGGATCGTCAGGTACCACGCGAGATGCCTTTCAAATGCTGCATGACGCTCGTCGCCATGGAGCCAGGGCGGCGCTCTTTGGTCGCAAAATCAACCACGCCGAAGATCAGTTGGCTTTCATCGAACAACTGCGGCTTCTGGCCGACGGTCAGATCGATCCCATCGATGCCGTCCGGCGCTATCACGACCACCTCCAAAAACATCGAATTCCCCCCAAGCGGTCTCTGGAAGAAGACCTGCAGGCAACCTCGCGGTGATTGGCTCACCCCACCCGTCAACACAACACCCTGGCACTTCATCGGCTGCGAAATGTAGCTCCCACGATCCTTCTCTCCCAAGCCATCTGCGAACGGGCAGTGGCCAGGACAAAGAGGTCAGCAAGTGTCGGACACCTCCATGGGAGATCCCCCTATGAGTCGCTCTGGCCACCTGCAACTGGTCGGTCTCTTCCTTGTCGTGATGCTGCTCGCCGGAAACGCAGGACCGCTCGCAGCGCAAGTCGACCCACAGGAAAAGGCGACTCCAGCTCCTTCGCGCCCTAACCTGATCTGGATTGTCGCCGATGATCTTGGGTATGGGGAACTGGGCTCCTATGGACAGAAGACCATCGCAACGCCTCGACTGGATCAGATGGCCTCCGAGGGAATGCGATGGACTCGTTTTTACTCCGGGGCCACGGTGTGTGCCCCCTCCAGAAGCGTTCTGATGACGGGCCTGCACCATGGCCATACACCGGTCCGCGGCAACGCGGGGAAAGACAATGCCCAGGCGCAGGCCCTTCCCGATGTGACGCTCACGATCGCAAGGGCGATGCAGAAGGCGGGATACCGCACCGCGCTCGTCGGCAAATGGGGACTGGGCGATATCGGACCTGCCCAGTCGGGATTGCCCAATCGCCAGGGCTTTGACTTTTTCTACGGGTTCCTCAATCAACGCCATGCTCACAATCACTACCCCAGTTTTTTGTGGCGCAATGATCGTAGGGAACCGCTCTCAAACGACTTGGTGGAACTAGGAGGGGACGGAGCGGGCTACGCCACACAGCCGCAGCAGTATGCCGACGACCTCTTCCTCGAGGAATCGATCCGATGGATCGATGATCGCAACGCACAGCCCTTCTTTCTGATGCTCTCGCTGGTCAGCCCACACGCCAACAACGAGCGCAGGACCAAGCTGGGGGATGGAACGGAAGTCCCTAGTTTAGGCCCCTACCAGGACGCTCCCTGGCCAGCACAGGATCGAGGCCACGCCGCAATGATCGGTCATATGGACATGCTGGTCGGCAAGCTGCTGGATCACCTGCGCCAAGAGCAACTTCACCGACACACCCTGGTGCTATTCACCAGCGACAACGGCCCACATCAGGAAAGTGGGCACGATCCCAAAAGGTTTCAGCCATCAGGCCCACTCCGAGGCTTCAAACGAAGCCTGACCGATGGAGGCATCCGCGTGCCGATGATCGCATGGTGGCCGGGTAGCGTCCCTGCCAATTCCGTTTCCAACCATGTCGCCTACCAGGGGGATCTCTTCGCAACCGCCCTGGAGCTGGCGGAGCGGAAGTCGCCACCGCCCCCCGATTCCATCAGCTTGGCTGGAGTTCTACGCGGCAACGGTGCAACCGAGAAACATGAGTTCCTCTACTGGGAATTCCATGAACAAGGATTTCGCCAAGCCGCACTCTACCAGGAGCGATGGAAGGGAATCCGTCGTGGTGGGTCCGACAAGCCGATCGTGCTTTACGATCTGCTCAACGATCCATCCGAATCGAACGATGTCGCACCCGATCATCCGCAGATCGTCGATTCGATCGATCGCTATCTGGGGAACGCTAGATCCGACTCGGTCCACTGGCCAGCGCGATGGTGACGATGCGATCGTGACGATGCGAAGCAGGAAAAGCCGATCAGCGAAACGTTCCGACGGGAGGCGTCGCGCCGGGAGCTGTGGTTGGGGGAGGCAGCGGAAGCGCAGTCCCTCTGGCCGGAAGAGTCTTTTCGGCCGACACTTTTCGGAGGATCTGGAGAGCCACGCGAAACTCGGGCTGCTGAGCCAGGGGTGCGAATTCCGGATGTGTCTCCACCCGTTCGTACTTGGCCAGCACCTCATGCAAGGCATCTTCTGGAATCTGATCGGGTGTAGTCCATTCGGCCGGGATCGCCAAGTAGTTCTGCCACGCTGCGTCGACTTTGATCTGAAGCGACTGAACGGATGACTGCAGCTCCAACAGCGAGGGATCGGGTGTACCGACCGGCCCGGCGGGAGCTGCCACCATGCGGTCGGCCGTTATCGCCGGGACGCTGGCCGCCTCGATCGCCTTGATCAGAGTCTGCGTCGAGGTGGGGATGGCCCCCGGTCCACCTTGCCCGGTCTGATAGTAGCGCTGCGTTGCCGCCACATCAGGCTGAATGCTCGCGCCGCTCAGCGACACTCCAGCAAAAAGCCCTTTGGATCGCGAGTACGTGTAGACCTCGGCTTGTAGGGAGGTATCGGTCGCAGCGCTGGTGTAGCGTCCCAGAGGACCGGCGGCCGCTGACGCATCGGCACCCAGCGTCAGTTTCCCAGCGCGGATCCGATCGAGCGCCTTGGCGGTCTTGAAGACCAGCACGAGGTCGATCGCCTGGACCCCCGCCTGCCACCCGACGCTGCCACCACCCATCCGAACAAATTCTGGAGCACGCCAATTTCGCTGCTCATCCCGCGTCAGCAAAACGCCTCGTCCACCCGCCACACCCACCACGAAGGCGCCGCGGATGTAATGAGGGATGATCGCCACCCCTTCCGCTTCTCGCAAAAGATTCTCTGGAATGCGGGTCGACGTGCCGCTGGCTAACTCCTGCACCACTAGCGCCGCTTCCACCACCACCCCCTGCTCGCTAGCCGTCGGACCCTGAAGAATGGGTGCCAGGGGCGTCTGGGCCACCACCGGTTGGATGCCACCGAGCACCAACATCGATGCCCAAAGCGTCGATCCACACAACCATCTTGCGCCCGACCAAATGGAATGATGCGACATGCTGGGAGTCCTTTCCCGAGGGTTTTTCTGCCAACTGCCTGGGGAGTTTAGCAGACGATCGAAGTTCCACCAACATCGATCCGATTGCTGGCAAAAAGCTCAGTCTTCCATCAACTTGCGATCGAACCAGTGGGGGTGCTTGTCAGCCAGTCGATGCAGGATCGCCGCGACCCTCTGCCGCTCGGGCGGCCGAAACCGATGGAACGGTTCGGCGAGGAAGTCATCGCAAATCCCCATCAAGCTGGCAGCGCACTTGGTCCCCTTGATGAAGCGGGAGGCGTACTTCCCGATGGCGTAGATCTCTTGGAGATCTTGAATCGCTCCCTGCACCGCAGGCAACTGCTCCTTCTGGCCGCTTTGAAACAGCTGGTAGAGTGATTGAAACAGTCGCGGAACAAGATTCGCACCCCCCGCCACGCCACCATCTCCGCCAAGCTCCATCGACTGCAGCGTCATCGCTTCCGGCCCCATCAGAACCGACCAATCGGGGCGCGCCGCATCGCGCACGGCAATCGCTTTCCGAAAATAGTCGAGATCTCCGCTGGAATCTTTCAGCCCGACGATCTTGGGGGATTGAGCCAACCGCTTGAGACTCTCTGGTTCGAACCACACCTTGGTCAGCGAGGGCATGTTGTAGAGCATCAGTGGCAGTGGCAATTCGGCCACCAATCGCTCCACATAGTCGATCAGTTCGGTCTGCCCGCACGGAAAATAGTAGGGCGTCGAAAGGACCACCGCCGCAGCCCCTCGGTCCGCCGCATGGCGAGCCAAATGCAACGACTCCACGATTGACGTGTCGGTGATCCCAACCAGAAAGGGGAGGCGCGTGGCGATCCTTCGAGCGGACTGGTCGATCAGGTCGCGCCGAAGCCGATAGCTGAGGCTAGGTGCCTCGCCGGTCGTCCCCAGCAGAAAAATACCATGCACTCCCCCCTCGATCAGATGCTCGATCAACCGATCCAGTCCTTCTTGGTCGAGCGAATCGCGATCCTTCAAGGGAGAGATCATCGGCGGAATCACACCGCGGAATCGACGTTCCATCATGCTGTCGCAATCTTTCGCAAAAAAAGCCCGAGCGAACCAAGCTAAATACCTGAGTCATCCAGCTGGTCCAATAGCCGATCGAGCGCCGCCTCGTCCTCATCATTCAACTCGTCCGACCCGTGCGAATCCGACAGCGGCAAGGGGGCGGAAGCAACCTGCGGCAGCGTCTTGGAATCGGTGGCACCGGGAGCCGATATTCTAACTTCCTTTAGAATGTTTCCAGCGAGCGGACGGATGGGCATCGATACGATAGCGGTGTTCCAGGAGGTGCACAACGATCGCAGCGCCTCCACCAACGGCTCGGGCGACCAGTCGAGCAAAGAAAACAGATGGATCCGACGCGGATTGGTCGCAAGCACTTGCGCTTCGCGAACCATGGAGACTGGTGGATGATCCGGTAGGCGGCTGAGCAGTTCACCGGGGATCGTTAGACGATCGAGATGCCGAGCCACTTCCTGGGGAGCCAGCCAAGACACCAAGGCGCAGCTTCCGATGATCCCCTGCAAACAAAGCTGATCGGTCCCACCCGGCTCAATCCCCTCCAACGCCTGCACCATCGACAAATCGATCCCCTTGGCCATCAACAGCGGTTCCATCAACCGCTCCTCAACCTTCGACTCCAGGCCGGAGGTGCGGGTGTGCTGCGCAATCAGAACGGGAAGACGGGTGGCCATGTTGCAATTCAAACCAATCGTAAAGCGTAAAAAACATCTCGCGCACGTTGCCCCCCCAACGCCTCTTCAACTCGGCATAACGGGGCGATGCGATCCATCGATCGGCCAGTTCAGGATCCTCTCGCAGCAACCAGCGGACCAGCTGATCGGCGTGCTGCAGATTCTGGCGGGTATCCCACAGGATGGGAAGGCCGCGAATCGGATGATGCGAGGAGGCAAGCAGCATGCAGTCTCGGACCGCAGCTCGCCGCAAGACACGCCATCGCTCCCAGCTTCGCAAACGCTCCCAACCATCCACCACCACCAGACGCTGCCGATCCCAGTCGCATCCAGCCGCAAGAAACCGCCGCCGCGATGATGGACCGTCGATCGTCCACCATTGTAATCGAACCGTCTGGTCCATCGCATGCGAAAGCAACCCTCCCATCCGCTCCATCGTCCCCAACGGATGACCAACAGACTCCTCCTTCGCTGGCGGTTGCACTAGCGCGTGCAGAAGGGAGCTCTTGCCGCTGCCATGAGGACCAATCACCGAAGCACGCCGATGCGCCACCAACTGTCTAGCGAGAGACTCCAGAGTCTGTGGCGGGGTCAACCAGTAGGGAATGACCCCCGGCGCAATGAACCGCGTAGAAAAAGGATTCGAGCTGGGCGCCTGAGTGGAGTTCATGGCCACCGAAATCCTGCGGCGGGACGATGCCACCTAGCGACGATCATTCCTCGCGTGTCAACGCACCCAGATAGAACGGTTCTTGAGCGGCCCACTGCTGGCCATCGGTGAAGAAAGCTCGCACCCGAACACACCATCGGATCTTGAGAATGGTTCCTTCGTAAGTCCATGGGGAGGCAGGCAACTGGAGCGACCGGCGCTGGGGTTGGCGCCAGTCCATCTCCTGCAACGAAGGGGGGGTGATCCGCTGAAACCAATGCACCCCCAAATCCTCGCCACCTTTCCCCTCGGTGTACCAGACCACCGAAATCTCCAGCGCCGCCAGCTCCGATAGGACTGGTCGCCCAAGACAAACATCAAACTCGATCTGATCGAGCGGTTCGTAGCGCGGCTGCAAACCGGCCAGACGAATCATGATGTCGCTGGAGCCGGAGGTCGGTAACCGGCTGGAAAGACCACCACGGGGAACTTTCGGCAAAACGAGGGCCACCGGTTCGCTTCTCCTTGCACCACTAAACTCCAACGCACCGCGTTATGCTCGCTCTGAAACGAATGCATCACGTCGGTCGGCATCTGGAATGGGAAGTCGAGTTCAAGCGGACTTCCGTAGTCGATTCGACACCTTCCATGCTCCCCGATGGGCATCTGAAAAATCACCTGCCGCTCCAGACGCACGTCGGTTCCCTGATGATAAGTCGCCTCCTCCTCACAGACCAGAGCGATCTCCAGTTTTCTAAGAGCTAGCCTTCCAAACTGAGCGACGGCTAGGCGATAACGGTGACCGGGGATCAGCGGTAACTGATCGATCTCCAGAGTGGTTCGGCCAATCCCGGAGGCGCGCCGGAAAAGCCGAAAAAACCAACGGCTGGTGAAGAAGGCGACCAACAGAAACAGGGGCAGCACCGCCACCAACCCCCACTCCGGTTTGGAGCGGAAGCTACTGAGGGCCACGGCCGTCAGCACCGCGGTCAGCAGATTCCAGGAAAGACTGAAGAGACTGCTCAATAGCAGCGGCCCCAGGTCGCCTGGGTTGCCAGGTAGTCGATACTTCAGCCGCACCCCCGGACTGTCGGTGTACGGCTGCAGTGCTGGGATCCCAGGAGGATGCTCGGCCGGCCTTCCATTCCATCGGTCCCCCAGTTTTTTGGCGCGGTGCGTCAGCGTCTCCCGATGCTCGACGCTCATCGCCACCTTCAGCACGCGATAGAGGAACCCAGTGCCCCCGATGATGACCATCGATAAGGACGCCAGCACCATCACCCAAAAACCAAACCCGACCCGAAACGCGCTGGTCTCCGGGGAAAACAGCTGCCAGGCGACCACCACTCCCAGGATCAACGTGCCCACCAGGCAAACCAATCCATAGAAAGCCGCCTCGCCGACAGTTCCCACGAACCACCAGCCAGCCATGCGCTGATTCTGTTTTTTTCCCCACAGCCGGATCCAGGACTTCATCCTTGGTGTTCCTCTACTACCTCCCTGGACCCTGAAACAGCATCCCAGTCTGCCTCCACTGCTCGACTCTCCACGGCACCAGCAACCCGAAAAACCTTGGTCATCCCCACCCTCTGGGCATCGATCGATGACTCGATCAAAAACAACCGATGGTTCAGCGAAACCGTTCCGAGGCTGACTCGTTCTTCACGGACTAGCTCTTCGACACACCGACAATCGACCGGTTGTCGTCGACGACAATTCCCGATTCGCCCGGCGACCCATAAAAATCTTCCCGGCCAATGCTACTTCCAGGTTGTACCATCGCCGACCCGCGACTCCCAGACCTTCTCCCAACTCCCTGGGATCGATCCGGTTGCGATGGGCTGGTTGAAATTTCTCGGGTGATCGATTGCAATGGACCCCTGATCCCGAGGTCTCGGGAACTGCCTCTCCGTTTTTTTGAAAGGGTCCTCTGGAATGCCGCATGTCCAGTTGTTGTCGATGCTGGTGCTGACCGTTCTGGGGACGCTTCTGGCATCGTTCCAGGTCCAAGCCGAGGAATCAGCACCGAAGAAAATCGTCTTAGTGGCGGGCCGACCTTCCCACCCACCTAGGATGCATGAGTTCAACGCCGGAGTTCAACTGCTCGCCCAATGCCTAGAAAAAGTCCCCTCCGTTCAGCCTGTCGTGGTGCTCAACGGCTGGCCTAAGGACGAATCGGTCTTCGAAAACGCTTCAGCGATCGTCTTCTACATGGATGGGGGAGCGGGCCATGAGGTGGTGCAGGAGGGGGATCGGAGGATGAAGATGGTCGACGCATGGGTCGATGCGGGAGTCGGCATCGGCTGCATGCACTACGGTGTCGAAGTCGTTTCCGAACAGGCCGGCAAGCCATTCAAAAAATGGATCGGCGGGCATTATGAACATATGTTTTCCTGCAACCCGATCTGGGAGCCCCGATTCGAGGCATTCCCCGATCACCCAATCTCCCGAGGGGTCCAGCCCTTCTCGGTTCAGGACGAATGGTATTTCAATATGCGGTTTCTAGGCGGCATTCCGGGCAGCAAGTCGGAGACGATCGAAGGGACGGTCTTCACGCCGATCCTGGTGGCCGGCCCTTCCGACGATGTCCGCGATGGCCCCTACGTCTACCCCAAAGGTCCTTATCCCCACATCGAAGCCAGCAAGGGGAGGGCCGAGGCGATGATGTGGGCTGTCGAGCGGCCAGAAGGTGGCCGTGGATTCGGCTTTACCGGTGGCCACTTCCATGACAACTGGGGCAATGATCCTTTCCGCAAAGTCGTGCTCAACGCGTTGCTGTGGATCGCCAAGGCAGAAGTCCCCAGCGACGGAGTCGACTCCAAGGTCTCCCCCGACCAACTGAACGCCAACCTCGACCCCAAGGGTCGCTGATCGGTCCCAGGAGCCGGCAACAACCCGTTGCGATCGATTCCCCCGGACACAGCGTCTTCCGATCACAAATCGGAAGGCGTTGTGGAACCGTCGATCGGCCGCAGCGTTTCGCGAAATGCCTTCGCCTGAGCGACGTAATGGGCTGCACTATGCCGCAGCCTCTGCCGCTCCTCGGCAGTCAAAGTGCGGTGCACCCGAGCCGGCGTTCCCAGGATCAAGACCCCATCGGGATACGATTTGCCTTCCGGCACCAGGGAGCCCGCCCCCACCAGCGACTCAGAACCAATCGTCGCTCCATTGAGCACCGTGGCATGCATTCCAATCAGCGAACCATCGCCAATCGTACAGCCATGCAGCATCGCTAGATGACCGATCGTGCACTCGTCGCCAAGGATCAACGGGAACCCATGATCGGTATGGAGCACAGCGTTTTCCTGGATGTTGCAGCGGGCCCCCAATCGAATCGGCTCAATATCCCCTCGCAACACCGCGCCAAACCAAATGCTGCACTCCGACCCTGCCTCGACCCCTCCGATCACCTGGGCGCTGGGAGCCACCCAGCAATCCGCCGCCAGAAGTGGCTGGCGATCCTTCCAGCGATAAAGCGTCATCAAGCACCTCCTGGCACCTTGCGAACTCGGGGAGGACTACCGCCGATCGGCTTTCGGCAATCGACTCGATCCAAGACGACATTCTAGATTCTCTCCACGGCTCCATGGCGCCATCGATCGTCCAACGTCCGAAATCCAACGGCATCCCCAGCGGACGATCGGCCGCGCTACCTCCATGGATAGCGGCCTCAGGGTCCCCAATCGACCGGCGGCCAGATCGCGTCAGGCGAATCTACTTCCGCGCCAGCAGCAGTTGTTCAGCAAGATCGGTCACTAGCCACTCCTCGGCGATCCTACCATCCTCGATTTCCGAAATGACCTGATCGCTCCAGCGCACCACCTTCTGGCTGGGAGGGAATCCCCGGAAGGGCCCGGTGGGCTTCCCCCGCCACGATCTCAGCCAGGCGATGCGACTTGGCGACTGAACCAAGATCTCGATCTTCACCTCGATCTCCGAGAACGCCCGACGATAAGTCCCCACCATCCGCCGGACGACTTGCTGACCACCCGAAAAATCCTTCCCAGCAACATGGGCGATGTAGCCAGGAGTGAAAAACTCGGGGATGGCATCCAGATCTCCCTCCACGATCACCTGCCGATTGGCCGCCTCGATGATCTGACTCTTCGTACGTCTCATCAAAGCACCTCCCCTTGCGTTAGATCCAACCTTCCCCTGTCTCATCCTACCCCGCGACTCCCCATCCCTGTGCACTGGGAGGGAAAAAAGGTGTCAGGTACCTTTTTT
>JBJSWM010000712.1:0-4160 GCA_046085865.1 Pirellulaceae bacterium | reverse complement strand
ATCGATTCCCCTACGCTGCTGAAGTTTCGCGAGCAAGTGAGGCAGGGCAAACTATTGGAAAAGTCGCCAGGCAAGATTCCAGTGGAAATGGAGATGGAGACGCAGAGCGGGTATCCATGGAAGGGGATCGTGGAGTTTGCGGAGAACCGATTCGATCCGGCGACGGGCACGCTGGAATTGAGAGCCGAATTCGCGAATCCCAAGCCGGCTCAGGGAGCCCGTGAACTTTCTCCTGGACTCTTCGTTCGCGTCCGCATTCCCTTGGGACCACCGCGACAGGTCTTGGCGATTCCCGATCGGTGCGTCCAGAACGATTTGGTGGAGCAATTTGTTTATGTCGTCGACGAAAAGAACCAAGTAGTTCGTCGTCCGGTGGAGACGGGCGCCCAGGTTGATAGCTTTCGCGTCATTGAAAGCGGACTGGCTACCGGCGACCGCGTGATCGAGCGCGGAATCCAGAAAGTGATTCCTGGGGTGGAGGTGCAGATCGATACCAGCCCTTCCAATCCAACACCTGGGGCGTAACCCCTACCGCGGCTGATCGATTTTTTCCTACTTGCCTGCTGTCAGGAATCCCAACCCGTGCTCGCCCGCTTCTTTATCGATCGCCCCATCCTCGCCTGGGTCATCTCAATTCTGATCATCTTGGCTGGATTGGTGGCCGGTGTGACCCTTCCGATCGCGCAGTACCCGGAGATCACGCCTCCCTCAGTCCAGGTGACTGCCTACTACCCGGGCGCCAGCTCCACGGTCGTTGCCGAAACGATTGGGGCGCCGATCGAGCAGCAGGTCAACGGGGTCGAAGACATGCTATACATGTCCTCGCAATCGACCAACGATGGAGCGTACAACTTGACGGTGACCTTTCGGGTTGGCACCGACCTCAACACCGCCCAGGTGCTGGTTCAGAACCGCGTCTCGCAGGCGATCCCCTCATTGCCTGAGACGGTCAAGTTGACCGGCGTGTCGGTCAAAAAGCGATCGGCCAGTATCTTGCTGGTGATCAATCTCTACTCCGAAACCAACTCGGCCAATCAGCAACCAACCTACGATCAGCTCTATCTCTCCAATTACGCTCAGATTCGTCTTCGTGACGCACTGGCGCGCGTGACCGGCGTCGGCGATATCTCGATGTTGGGGCAGCAGGACTATGCGATGCGAGTCTGGCTGGACCAGCAGAAGCTTGCCGCCAAAGGACTGACCGCCTCCGATGTGGTCGCCGCGGTGAAGGAGCAGAACATTCAGGTGGCGGCCGGTCAGATCGGACAACAGCCCTCGCCGGAGACGCTGGAGTTTCAGCTTCCGCTGACCACTCTTGGTCGATTGGCAAAAGCGGAAGAATTTGGGCGGATTGTGGTGAAGACTGGCAAGCCGGCGAGTGGCGGAACGTCGGCTCCCATCGTACGGTTGTCCGATGTCGCCAGGATCGAACTAGGAGCGAAGAATCAAGACACGCGATGCTATTTGGATGGCAAGCCGTCGGTGGGACTCGCGGTTTATACGATCCCGGGCGCCAATGCTCTGGAGGTAGCCAAAAGCGTTCGCCGAAAGATGAGCGAACTGGAAGAGTCGTTTCCCAACGATCTTCGCTACCGAATCGTTTACGATACGACGCCCTTCATCACGGAGTCGGTGGCGGAGGTGTTTAAGACACTACGCGATGCGGTCATCCTTGTGGCTCTGGTGACCTTTTTGTTTCTGCAGGACTGGCGCGCTACGCTTCTGCCGATGATCGGGGTGGCCGTCTCGCTGATCGGCACACTGCTGGTGCTGGCTGCGACCGGCTACACGCTGAACAATCTGACACTTTTCGGCTTGGTTCTAGCGATCGGAATCGTGGTGGATGACGCGATCGTAGTGCTGGAGAACATTGAGCGATGGTTGGCCAAAGGACTGCCGGTTCGCGAAGCGACATTGAAGGCAATGTCGGAGATCACTGGCCCGATTATTGCCATCACCTTGGTGCTCAGTTCGGTCTTTCTCCCCAGCATGTTTCTGTCTGGGATCACCGGGCAGTTCTACCGACAGTTCGCCATCACGATTTCCGCTTCGATGCTGCTGAGCGCCATCAGCGCGATGACACTGACACCCGCCGTGGCCGGGATGATTTTTTCAGGCCGTGATGCTCATGGCCGCGACTCCCATGGAGCCGGGCATCCTCAGGGTGACTCGAGCGGACACGGCAACGGCCAAGCTTTGCCTCGCCCAGGTATCGCTCTGCTGCTGGCACTGTTGGGGTGGTGGATTGCGCGGAGTTGGCTGGCTGGTGGAGGTGCTGGCCACAGCGAGCTGGAGGACCACGCCAGCGATTCCACCAACAGTCTGCTTGGCCAGTGGCTTCCCTTGGCGATCGGGTCCGTTTTGGCGATTGCCGGATGGGCGATGAGCGGTCCGATCAATCGATGGATACGAGCCTTCTTTGCTGCATTCAATCAGTTCTTTGATCGGACAGCGAGTGGATATGGAACGATCGTGCGCTGGGTCCTTCGATTGGCCCCGATCATGCTGCTTGCCTATCTGGGGCTGTTGGCAGTCACCTATTGGGGACTTACGAAAATCCCTACCGGCTTCATCCCAACCCAGGACAAGGGGTATCTGGTTGCCGATATTCGATTGCCCGATGCCGCGTCGTTGCCGCGCACCCAGGCGGTGCTGCGCGGTGTCGAGCGAATCATATCTCAGACGCCGGGGGTTGCGCACGTGATCTCCGTCCCTGGGCAGTCGTTTATTCTGGGGGCCATTGGATCGAATCTGTGCGGTCTGTTCGTGATTCTTGATCCGTTCCACGACCGGCAGGCACCCGAACTGAAGGCCCGTTACCTGGAACGGCGGCTCAAGGCCCAGCTGAATCTTGAAATTCCCGATGCCCTCGTCTCCGTCTACAACGCCCCTCCTGTCGACGGCTTGGGGTCGGCTGGTGGATTCAAGCTGATGGTGCAGGACCAATCGGATGTTGGTCTTCGGCCGCTCACGGCAGCTGCCGACCAGTTGGCCAAAGAAGGAACCAGCCGCCCTGAGATTTTGGGGATGGTCAACAGTTTTCGAGCCACCTCGCCGCAGTGGTTTGTCGATGTGAATCGCGAAAAATGCAAGGCGATGGGACTTCCATTGCAGGAGGTCTTTTCCGCGCTGCAGATTTACCTGGGGAGCAATTACGTCAACGACTTCAATCGCTTTGGTCGCACCTGGCAAGTGATCTTGCAGAATGAAGGGAAGTACCGCAGCTCGATCGAAGATGTCAAGCAAATCCAGGTGCGCAGCCAGACCGGCGCGATGATCCCGCTAGGTTCCGTGGTCGATATCCAGCCAGCAGCAGGGCCGATCCTAGTGACCCGCTACAACATGTTCCCCTCGGCCACCATCAACGGCGCCGCTTTTCCCACCATCAGCTCGGGACAAGCCATGGAGGTGGTGGAAGAGGTAGCTCAGCAAACGCTACCGGCAGGTTTTGGGTACGAGTGGACGGAGTTGTCGTTGTTGGAGAAGGAATCGAGTCGCCTGGAGACTCTGGCCGACTGGTTGGGGAATCCTATCGCCGCCTTTGCCGGTGCCTGCATCCTTGTCTTTTTTGTGCTGGCGGGGCAGTACGAAAGCTGGACGGTGCCGTTTGCCGTGATCCTGGTCGTGCCGATGTGCATCTTCAGTGCGCTGATTGGCATCGTTCTGGCGAGGATGGACCTGAACATTTTTGTGCAGATCGGGTTTGTGGTACTGGTGGGGCTGGCGTGCAAGAACGCCATCTTGATCGTTGAGTTTGCGAGGGAGAAGGTGCGGGCCGGGGAGCCGATTTTGGAGGCGACGGTCGACGCCTGCAAAGTGCGGCTTCGTCCGATCGTCATGACCTCCTTCGCCTTCATTCTTGGGGTGTTGCCTCTGGTGCTGGCCGAGGGGGCGGGAGCCGAGATGCGGAAGACGTTGGGCGTGGCGGTGTTAAGCGGCATGTTGGGCGTGACGCTCTTTGGGATCTTCCTGACGCCGCTCTTCTACTACCTGATCGGCCGCTGGAACGTGGCAAAGGTGTCAGGGACGAATGGCACTGCCGGTTGGTATGAAAGGACTTAGCTCAGGCGACGTTAATAACGTCCAGAACGTGGCTAAAGATGTCAGGTACGAATGGCACTGTCATGATTCTGTCGGCGCGCAGGCTGATCTTGGACTGA
>JBJSWM010000711.1:0-10226 GCA_046085865.1 Pirellulaceae bacterium | reverse complement strand
ATGAATGACCGCCAAGAAAACCAGCATCGTACGGACAAGCAAGGGAACGCTTAACCGACCTCTTGATCGCTGCCCCTCTCTCGATCCTCAACAAGCTTGTCCAAAACCGGTTCCTGCAGGCCGATATGGATCAATTGGGTGACAGGAAGTCGAGTCCGAATGGGATCTTCCAATCACTCACCGTGGAAACTCCCGAATGGCGCCAGTCAATGCTTCCCCCTTCCCGCAGTCCTGGTCGATCGATTCAGCAATCCGGATCGCCTTCTCACGAATCGAGGGATCGCTGATCTCCAGCCGTTTCAGCACCTCTGCCGCCATCCGGATCCCGAAAAAACAATTGGCGAAGTCATGCGCCATTTTCGCAAATTGCATCGGCTCCAAACCACCGATGCCGGATTCGATAGGTATGGAGTCGATCCTCTCCCGATCCGGATCCCCCATCCTATTTTCAAACCCTTGCCCCATGAAGACAGTTGCGCCGACATCCAGATCGGATGTTCGAGTCTGTCGCGATCCGGCAAGCTGCAAAGTCTTCAAAATCTCATCTGGCTGAATCGGCTTCACCAGATGGCAGTCGAAACCTGCTTTCCGAGTGCGCCGTCGATCCTTCTCCTGGCCCCAACCGGTCAACGCTGCAAGAAAAATGCTCTCGCCTCCAGGAAGCCCACGAATCCTCCTAGCCGTCTCAAAGCCGTCCATTCCCGGCATTCCCAAGTCCAGAAGAATCACATCTGGATTGAACTGAAACGCCAGCTCAATCGCCGTTCCCCCTTCATGAGCCGTCAGGACATGATGTCCCTCTTCAGAAAGCAGCAGCGCCAAACTGCTGGCAGCATCGACATTATCGTCCACCACGAGAATGCGGTTGGCTGCTACTGCTTCCTGCGCCTCCATTGGTTCCGAAATATCTCTTCGCTGGCTGGCTGCTGCCAGAGGAATGCGGACGATGAACTCAGCTCCCCCTCCCCTCGCGTTGAATGCTTCCACCGTACCGCCATGCAACTCGACCAACCTCTTGACCAGCGCCAATCCAATACCTAGGCCACCCACCGTCGCATGTTGGTCACCCTGCACCTGCGTGAACATTTCGAAGACGGCCTGGAGCATCTGGTCGGGAATACCTGGACCGTTATCCCGCACTTTCACAACCCCAAATCCCTCCACCAACTCGACGCCCGCCTCTAGATGGCCACCTTCCGGCGTGAACTTCGCTGCGTTATTCAGAAGGTTGGCGACCACCTGCGTCAGCCGCACCGGATCGCCAACTACTTCCACCATTTGGGATGGATGGGACACAGTCAGTCGGTGTCGCTTCGCTTCGATCCAAATTCCAGCTGTCTCCAAGGCATTTCTCACGATCTCCATCAAATCGATCGACTCCTTGCGTAGGTCGATCTTGCCCTGAGTGATCCGGCTGATTTCCAGAAGGTCATCGACCATTCGAGTCATGTGGGAGACATTTCGGTCGATCATCTCCAGCAGTTGTGGCACGTTTTCTTTTGGCTGTCTGGCCCTGCGAAGCAGCTGAACGGCGTTTTGGATCGGGGCAAGAGGATTTCGGAGTTCGTGTGCGAGGGTGGCTAGAAAATCATCCTTGCGACTGGAATCCTTCAGCACCTCTTCCAATCGAATCCGCTCGATGAAGTCCGCAGCATGGCGTGCATAGAGATCCAGCAATCGATCGTCCCGATCCGATAACCGATGTGGATGGCGAAAGTGGGTAGAGAGCATACCGATCACCTCTCCATCCCGGTTCCTAAAAGGCGTCGATTGAACGGCCCGAAAATCGGCCGAAGCGGCTACATGACGATGAGCCGCAAAGCCCGCGTCCAGATTCACATCTTCGATGTGGATGCGAATCCCAGAACGGAATGCCTGCCCGCATGCCGAACCCTCGTCGATCGTCACGGCGCGAAAATAATCGAGAAAATCTTGTTGGAACCCACGCTGCACCACAATCCGAAGCGACATCGTATGCCGGTCCAGTAGCTGGATGTTCCCGTAGTCGGCACCTACCGCTACCATCGCCTTTTCAAGGATGTCCGAAAGAGCGACATTCAGTTCATTTGTGATGAACAATCGAACGCTTAAAGCATGGAGTTGCTGCGTCGCCTCCAGCTCGACAGCAAGACTTTGCTGAGCGATCCGCAGGGCCTCTTCCGTCTCTTTTCGAGCTGTGATGTCCTCGATTATGGCCGCCGTCTGTCGAACTCTTCCATCTGCACCCCAGAGTCCAATAGCGGTGACATGCACCCAAATCAAGCCGCCGTCTTTCCGAACATAACGCTTCTCCCAGGAGTAAACTTGCTTGTTTCCCTCAAGCATCTTGGCAATGCGTGTGCGATCCTCTTCGATCTCATCCGGATGGTCCAGGTCCAAGGGAGTCATTCCGGAAAGCAATTCCGATCGCAAATAGCCGGTCAGCTCACAGAATCGATCGTTCACGCGTGCAAATTCACCTCGGTTGTTGAGCTGTGCGGTGCCGACTGCCAAGTTCTCAAAAAAGCTTCGGAAGTTCTCCTCACTTTCGGCCAACGCCGCTTCTGCCTCCTTTCGATGCGTGACATCGCTCGCCATCCCAAGCCATTCCACAATGCATCCCTGTGGATCTAGCAGGGGTATAGCGCGTGAAAAAGTCCATCCCATGCTTCCATCCACTCGCCAAACCTGGTGCTCCAGTTCAAAGACGCATCTGGCCTCGATCGCGTGCGCAATCACCTCGCTGACGCGATCCTGCTCGTGTGGCGGGATATATTTTTCCAGCCAGGAGCGAATGGATTCGTTGGTATCAGCAATGAAATCCCTTCCCTGAAGCTGACGCATCTCGGTCCAGTCGGCACTCATGCGGTAAACCACATCGGAACTTGCACAAACCAAAGCCTGAAATTGTTCCTGTCCCTGACGGATTTGCTGGTCGCTGTCGCGCCGCAAGCGGGCGATTTGCAGATGCGATGAAATACGCGCCATCAACTCCCGACCGCTGAATGGCTTCACAAGATAGTCGTCGGCTCCTAATTCCATACCCTCTACACGCCGCTCTTCCCCTGCACGTGCCGACAACAGGATGACTGGCATCGCAGCGATCTGCCGGTCCGCTCGTATCCGCCTCACCAGTTCAAGTCCGTCCATTCGTGGCATCATGATGTCGGTAAGGACCAAGTCGGGAAGCTGCTTGGAGATCATCTCCAGCGCAGCGACTCCGTCCGTGACCGATTCAACCCGGTATTCGTTCGAAAGAAGGCGACGCAGATACTGCCGCATGTCGGAGTTGTCATCGGCGACCAGGATCATCGGCTTTCGGTGCGACAAGTCGATGGGATCGGACACCGTATCGATGGAGCTTTCCTGAATCAACTCCATGGGATCGCAGTCGGTATCGGACAGCCATCGCAATGCTTCTTCGATGTAATGGATGGAGCCTAGCGGTGTCGCAGGCTCATCCCGTTTGCCGACGGTCTGGCCCGGTGGCAAGTGCGCGATCCCGTAGGGAATCGTGACTGAGAACGTCGTCCCGACGCCAACGCTGCTGGTGACATCGATCCGCCCTCCATGCAGTCGGACTAGGTCGTCCACCAGAGACAGGCCGATTCCCGATCCCTCCTGGGAACGGCCGACAACCCCGTCGACTTGATAGAAGCGATCAAAAAGTTTTGGAATCTCATCCTTTGGAATGCCGACTCCCGTGTCCCGAACCTGTAGTTGTGCCTCTCCTTCCTGATCGGAAAGATGCACTTCAATCTTTCCCTCCCATGTGAATTTCAATGCGTTGGACAGCAGATTCAGGACGATTTTTTCCCACATCTCCCGGTCGACATGCACCGATTGTTTCAATGGCGAACACCGCACCACCAGCTCCAGATTCGCTTGCGCACACACCGATCGAAATTGACTAGCCAAATCGGTCGTCAGTCCAGCCAGCTCGGTGGGCTGATAGCATGCCCGAGTGCGCCCAGCTTCGGTGCGGGCGAAATCCAGAAGCGTATTCACCAGCTTCTGCAACCGCAGAGCACCTCTTTGAGCGATCTGCAGGTGTTCGCTATGACGATCATCGTTCAACTCCGAGAGGACTTTCTCCAGTGGCCCTAGAATCAGAGTCAGAGGCGTTCGGAATTCGTGGCTGACGTTCGAAAAAAAAGTTGTCTTGGCGCGGTCCAGTTCCGCCAGTGACTCCAGCCTTCGCCGTTCTTCCTCGTAGGCTTTGGCGTTGGTAAAAGCTGTGGCGAACTGGGAAGCAACCAGCCGGAGAAATTCCAAGTACGAATCATCCAGACGCAGACGACTGCTGACTCCAGCCACCAAGTATCCAGCTGGATCGTGAGGTCGGCTGGATCCTATTGGCAAGAACACGGCAGTTGCTGGCGGATCCAACATTGGGCCTAATGGCACTGCCTCAAGTCGGCTCGCAAAATTTTCGACCACCACTTCCTTCATCTGGCGTTGGACTTCACCAAACGGCCATGTCGGTCCATCGGACTCCAGAGATACCAGCTCAGGAATTACCCCCCCCCCCGAGGGGATCCATCCCAGCAGTCCCCGCCAACCGTACGAAAGGAAGGTCTGGTTCTTTCAGATACAGCAGTACGAAGGGGAGATCCTTCGAAAAGTCTTCCAAAATCTTGATGGCAGAACAACAGACTTCATCCACGGTGACTGTCTGCTTGAAACCAGCGCCCAGTTGATGCAGTGCTGCCAGACGACGTTTGCTTAGCACCTCGGCTGTCGTTTCGTGGACTGTTGCGAGGACTCCACCAATGCCGCTTGGGACACTAGAGTCTGGAACAGGACTGTAAGCCACCAACCAGTGGGTCTCCTCTTGGAAGCCGTAACGGTTCAGAAACAGTTCTAGGTCTTCTTCCCATGTGGCAGGACCGCCCTGGAACGGCGTATCGATCAGCGGCTGAAGAACCGGCCAGATCTCCTCCCAGCATTCGCGGACCGGCAACCCGAGCGCCTTTGGATGTTTATCGCCCAGCACCGGAATGTAGGCGTCGTTGTAAAGGCAGATGTAGTCCATGCCCCACCAGAGCAACATTGGCAGACGATTGGACGACATGATCGATACGGTCGTTAGAAGAGCCGGCGACCAATCGGCGATCGCTTGGAGGGGTGTGGTCGACCAGTCGTGAGCGAGAATCCGTTGGCGCATTTCACCGACGTCTGAACCGGATCCAGGGCGATTCGCAACGATCCTTCCAGCAGTTGACTCACTCACTTTTGGGCTCCCGTCGAGATCAGTTTTTTGCACAACGCAGTCGTTCGCTCCCCGCCTGCTATCCTTTGGAGCGCGCGTCCCCATGTTGTCCATGGAAACGCTCTCGGAACTGCAAACCATCAGATCCTCGGTATCCGATCGATCCGAAAACGAACGCTGGAATGCTCACAGGCAGTCAATATCTTTCATGGCCAACTGCTTTTTTAACCCTTGGCGATCCCTGATGTAGCATGAACGGGGAAGATAGGGTCTGCCAGCAACTTGGGATCGATCCCATAGCCAACAGAATCACTGGCCGAATTTAGCCCCCCCCTAAAAGCAATTAGCTAGAACGGGGATTTCAAGAAGCACCGAACGCTGACGTGGTTACGGGAGCGGGGGTACTGTGGGGAAAAAGTGCTGGGCCCTGCAACCGAGCGGTTCGTTTGGCCGCTCGATCAAGGTTGATTCGATTTCTCATTCGGGACGTCGCAGTTGGGTTCAGGTGCATTTTTGGAGAGTGCAGCAAAGGCTTCAGAACATCAGCCATAGTTGCTGGCATCTTCTTCGGTCAAATTTTCGGCGAGCAGAAGTTCGGCGGTATGAGGGTCTTCGCTGGCGATTTGCAGCTCAATTCCGCCTCTTCGACCGGAGACGTTCAGCCGGAGTTTGCGATCTTCCAGCCACTGATAGGATTTGAGCTTCTTCCAGTGGATCAGTATCCACTCCAGCCAGAGCCCACTTTCGCAGAGATCACTTTTCGCCGATCGCGTGTCTTGGGGAGTCGGCAAGAAGAGGGAAGTCAATTCGGACGCAACCACCACCAACGCAGGCGACGCAGGCATCGGCGCATCGGAAGTAAAACGATTTCAACCAGGGTAACAAACATCAGTTGCCGCCAGCCAATAGGTCGCTGCCGGGCAAGCTCCTGCAGGCAGCGCTTTCGCAGCTTGAGGTCGTCACCAAATTCCCACTTGTTCATGGAGGTAACTCCCGACCGAAGCCAGTTCTTCTGAACCAGGTTCTTGGGAACACGGACAAAGCTGCCCAGCATCGCCATGCGGATCAACCAGATCCAGTCGCTGGAAAATGACTCATCGCGATCGACGCGCAGTGAATCGATACACCGCTTGGCTGACTCCGTCCTTGCCACACCTCGGAAAGGGATCCACCAGCTACCCTGCATTCGGATCAGGGAGCGAAGCCGCGCTGTCGGATGATCGACGCGATCCAGTTGCCGGTAGGTTCCAGGCAGGGGAACGAATTGATTGACTCCAAAGGTGAGATCGGAGTAGGCGAGTACTGCGGAAGGCTGTTCTTCCAGCGCCGCGACAAGCTGAGCGATGTATTCAGGGTCTAGCCAATCATCATGAAAGGCAAAACAGACATACGTCGTCTCGACCCGCTCCAGCATGTCCGAGTAGTTTCGGCACCAACCGACATTTTCCAACCGCTGAATCAGATGGACCCTTGGATCGTCGCCCAGGATCGCGGTGCATGTCTCTAGAGTAGCGTCACCGGAGGCATCATCGGCGATCAGAATGTGCAGTTGCGGATAGGTCTGCGCCTGGATGCTGCGAAGCGTCTGCTCGACAAAACGGGAGGCATTCCAAGTTCCTAAGCAGATTGTTACCGGTTTCAGAGCCATCAGACGACTCACAACCCAAAAGTATCGATGAGTTGGTCTGCCATGCGCGCCGCATACCAAGGGGCGGTAGTCCACTTTCCTGGATCAACCGAATAATAGCTCGTCCCGACATGATGCATGATACCGATGTCGTTTCGGGAGTGGAGTCGGCTGGTGGGATCCCCTACGTCGGTGCATCCCCTGGCCACAATCCCACCAGCATCAACCGCAAGTACTTTCGATCGCAGCAATCCCGGCATGTAGGGATCGAGAGCCTGAAGTGTCGCAGATCCAATTTCAGAGGCACGCTCGATCGTCGTTTCGCCGCGCATGGGATCATCCCAAGACGAGGGTGGAAGGATCGCATTGGTCCATCCTTGCAGGCAGACAGGATACCAACTGAGGCAACCACGACCATCTTGACGAACGACGATGTCACCGAAGGGTCCAAGGACAATCGTCGCTGATGCCCGCAAATGCAGGTCCCTAGGAAGCTCTACAAGGACTCGATACTTCAAACGCAGCAGATGATCCTTCGGTGGATGGATCCCCATCGATTGATCGATCGCGGCACGCGAGGTCCATGTGGCATTGATCACCACATCGAAGCGGCGCGTCCAGATCTTGCCTTGATGAACTGCTTCCACTTCCAAACCGGAACCTCGCTGAGAAACTCCGGTCACATCGGTTTCGCCAATCCAGCCGATGCGGTGATCGCCGAAAATCGCTGCGGCGATACGATCGCACAGACCATCGGTATCGATCGCCCTTTCTTCGGTACGATACCCGCCCAACAGCCTCGCGCTCGCATATCGTGCCAGCTCCTCATGACACAAAGGTTCCCATAGACTCCCAGGGCTCAAGCCAAGATAGTCGTTTCCCCCCTCTCGGCTCGACAACTCTTCTTCGTACAGTTTCTGCACGATCTGGTAGTGCTTTTCCAACCCCTCCAGGCCCATCAGCGAATCGCGAAGTACCAAATAGTGGTACGGGGTGCTGAGAGCAAGCGAGTTCCACGAATCCTCCCCAATCCACTTCACGACCGAACGGCGAAAGGCAAGTGCCCCTTGCATCATCTTCGCTGCAGTCCTTGCTCCTTTTTCCATCGCGTAGACGAATCCCAAATGCACCTTACCTTCGTTGCGTCTGGCTGCCCGATGGACGGGAACTGGAGCGGAATCGATCAAATTCACCTTCAATCCGCGACCGGCCAACTCCAGGGCCAATCCACTCCCAAACAATCCTGCACCGAGAATTGCGATCTCCATCACTCCCCCTGACTGTCGTTCGGGCAATACGGCTTGACCTGCGCTTCTCACAAATGCGACAGACCACTCCAGCGGGTTCAAGAGAAGAACGATCGATAGACGGATAGCCCAAAGCTCTCTGTACCCGGCTTGGAAGCCAATGACCTCCCCCAACAACCGATCCCCTTGGCTCATCGAAACCGTCTTAATCCGCCTTCTTTCTGGCTTTGGATGGCGATGGTCCAATCGGCGGCATGGTGTTCAGCAGCTCCTCCAATCGCTTCCAATTCTCCAGTAGGTCGGCCTGGCGCAGTTTGGTCAGTCTCCGCGACTGGGTCCCTGAAAAACCTAGCCAACAGAACCAGGCTCCCAGAGCGATCAGCCCGAAAGCGATCCGCCTACCCCACCGCCGGGATACGCCGTGAGATGCCTTCCCCTGAATGACCGCCAGCAGCCCTAACAGGCCAGCGGTCGCTATCAGCAAACCTCCGATCTTTGGATAAAGGTCGGCAGGCAATGAAAGATCGTACGTAAAGAATTGGGGCACCAACGCCATCGCAAGTCCTACGTTCGATATTGCCGCTGCGATCCATGGCAACCAACTGATCCTGGCAGCGGTTGGAATTTCACCGGCGATATATCGGACGATGTTGACCTTCCCCTCGTATCGACATTGAGCCACTTCGTGTTCGATGATCGCCTCGATGGTGGCAGGATCTCCTCCACCCGATCCAGCACCGATTAGAGGGATGGCGATGGATTGATAGCCACGCTGCGATGCCAGGGTCAGAGCGTTGCGGACCGAGTCGCGCACGGAACGTTCGGAGGAACGCCACAAGCCATTGATCCCAGCGACATGGATGATCGCGCGGAACGGCAAGCTGCCTGCCGTCGTCTCGACTGCATGCCCCAGCGGGATGGCCCCCATGCGTCCCAGTTCTCGAAAGGGTTCGATGCCACCGCGGCGTTTGATCGCACCGGAGACTCCTTGAGGTAGAAGCAACCACCAGGGAATGATGTTTCGATTCCACGGGTTGACGATGACCTCAACATCCTGATCCAGTAAATCACCATCGACGATACGAAGGCTCATGATGTGCATTTCCGCTTGGTCGCCAGCCTAAAAGAGGCAAGCCCGAGCGACAGGGGTGGTGGATAAGGAAGACATCTTTCCCAACTGGATCCTGTTTTGCGTTGGCCGTGCATTCGGGCCGCCGTCGGTTGCTGACCTCACACCGATGGAGAAATGTGAGACTTCCCACACAACGAGGTCGGAGCGGCTATAGGTCTCGAGAATAGCAACTTCGAGAAAACGTATGGGAGCTCCTTAAAAGAGACTGCGTCAAGCGGTCACCAGCAGCCGGATTGTCGAAAGCGGATTTTCTACGGACCGCCTCACATTGCTAGCGAAAACACAAACCTTCAGCCCACCAACCGAGACACTACCCAATATAACTACTCAATCGGTGCCACCCACCAATCTCAAACCTGCCCAGACGCCGCGAAACACCCAAACACCAATCCAATCGGTGCCACCCACCAATCTCAACCCATCCTAGACGCCGCAAAACACCCAAACCACCATCCAGTCTGTGCCACCCACTAATTTACGGATACACCCGAAAGAGTGGATTTATGGGATCCATCGAGCGGGGAGTGGATTCGCTTGCGTGGGGGGATTGGGTAGTTCTGTGATATCTCCGTCGCAAAGCTCTGCACCGCTCGAACTTCGTTCGAGGGAAAAATCAGAGGATCGGAGCGGTAGAGAGGTTTCTTTTTATCAAAAAAACCTGATAAAAATAAAAAACTACGCTTGTACTGAGACTCAGTATCATTAAGATACTGGTGAGTTGGGATGCGAGACCTTGGTTCCGCGCATTCTTTCCCGGCTCGTGGAACCGCTTTTTCCAACATTCTGCCGTGACGAAAGGGCTAACCATGCCAACTCGCTATCTGCGCGTTCAGCGTAGTCCCTCCAAGGGCCAACGGCGCCGCTCTGGCTTTACCCTCGTGGAATTGCTAGTTGTCATCGCCATCATCGGCATCCTGGTCGGCCTCCTGCTTCCTGCCGTTCAAGCGGCCCGCGAAGCGGCTCGCCGCATCCAGTGCAGCAACAACATGAAGCAGATGGGGCTTGCGTTTCAGAATTACGAATCATCCC
>JBJSWM010000710.1:0-640 GCA_046085865.1 Pirellulaceae bacterium | reverse complement strand
ACCCGGAAGCGCAGCAGGAGGCGATGGCCGTTGGCGCGGTGGAGGGATTTGGCAAACTGGCTCTCCAGGCCCCGGAGACGATCCGCCGACTGGAACGGGTCTTGGGAACGGCAACTCACCCATGAATCCTCCCTCGGCCATGCTGGTGCTTCTCTCCATCCTTGCCGGCTGCGCCCTGGCAGCTCAGCCAGGTGCCAACGGTACGCTGGCCAAGGTGCTGGGGCATCCACTTCGCGGCGCGGTTGTCAGTTTCACGATCGGATGGGTGGTCCTACTAGGATTGGCGATCTTTCTGCAGGTGGGATGGCCCCGTTGGCAGCAGGTCCGTTCCGTACCCTGGTGGGGATGGACCGGAGGTTTCTTTGGTGCCTGGATGGTGACCGTCTCTCTACTGGCAGGCCCGAAGATGGGTGCCACTCTGTTTTTTGCCTTTGTCGTCTCCTCCCAGTTGGTGATCGCGCTCCTTCTGGATCATTACGGTTGGATGGGCTACCAACCGATTCCTGTCACCTCGGGAAGATTGCTGGGGATCGGACTGCTGATCGCTGGATTGATCACCGTCCACCTCTCCACAAATCGTTCGCGATTCGATCGGGTGCAGGCGGTTCAGGGGGGGAGTGGAAATGTGGAACCGGCCCGG
>JBJSWM010000709.1:0-1403 GCA_046085865.1 Pirellulaceae bacterium | reverse complement strand
CGGAAGTGAGGTCGGCAGTGAACTGTATCGACTGGCATTTGGCAAACGGCCCTATGAAGAACTCTACCTTCTGGAGAGCGACCCAGATCAGGTCCACAACGTAGCGTCCGATCCGCAGCACCAGGGGTTGCTGGATCACTTGCGCGCCCGGATGGACCGGGAGTTGTTGCGATGGGGAGACCCACGAATGGTTGGTAGAGACGACTACTACGAAACCCCACCGATGGCAGGGCCGTTGCCCTCCAAGAAGTAGGAGGGCGCCGATGATTCTCTTGCGTTTCGCTTGCTGGCTGTCGATTGCCAGCCTGTGGTGTTGTCCCGAGGGTGCATGGGGCGAGGAACCTGCCATCGATCGGCCCAATGTGCTGATGATCGCCATCGATGATCAGAACGATTGGATCGGGGCCATGGGGGGCCATCCCCTGGCGGATACGCCCAACATCGATCAGCTAGCGGCGCGCGGGACGCTGTTTCTCAATGCGCATTGCCAATCCCCTCTTTGCAATCCGTCGCGTACCAGCGTGATGACCGGGCTGCGGCCGTCGACCACCGGGATCTATGGACTGGAGCCCTGGCTGAGAACGGTGGAGTCGCTGGCGGGTCATGTGACCATGCCACAAGCTTTTCAGATGGCAGGTTATCAGACCTACGTCACGGGGAAGATCTTTCACGGGAATGCGGGCGGGGAGCCGAAGCGGCGAGAGGAGTTTCAGCACTGGGGGCCAGGCAGCGCGATCGGGCGAACGCCACCCAGCAAGCTGATCGGGCCGACCCCCATGGGAAATCATCCCTTGATGGATTGGGGATCCTTTGACCACCGCGATGAGGAGAAAGGGGATTGGGCGATCACAACCTGGGCGATCGGACAATTGCAACAGATGCCGAAGGATGCTCCCTTCTTCCTTTCGATCGGCTATTTCCTTCCCCATGTACCCTGTTACGTGACCCCAGAAGACTACGACCACTTCCCGGATGATACGCGTTTGCTGCCAGAGCTTCTTGAAGGTGACCGCGATGATACCCCTAGGTACAGCTGGTACCTGCATTGGAACCTGCCAGAGCCGAGGTGGAAATGGTTGGTCGAGCATGGGGAAGATCGCAATTTGTGCCGATCCTACTTGGCCAGTACACGCTTCATCGACCGTCAGATTGGTCGGCTTCTTGATGCGCTTGAGGCAAGCCCCGGGGGAAAGAATACGCTCGTAGTGCTCTGGAGCGACCATGGGTTCCACCTGGGTGAAAAGGGGGTGACCGGTAAGAACACACTGTGGGAGCCGTCGACTCGCGTTCCATTGATTTTTGCTGGCCCTGGAGTTTCCGCGGGGTCTAGATGCTCGCAGCCGGTCGAATTGCTGGATCTCTACCCAACGCTGGCAGAGCGATGTCATCTGGAGGCACCCAAG
>JBJSWM010000708.1:0-2987 GCA_046085865.1 Pirellulaceae bacterium | reverse complement strand
CATCATCCAATTCGACCAAAAATGCTTCGGACAACTAGAAAGCCAGTGTATCGACGACACGATCAAACAGGACCACCCCACAATGGCCCCACTCACACTGTGGAAGTACGCGCAACACGCCCAAGTCACTCAAGGCAGCGCCGGACGCTCACGACAAACGAGAGGAGCTCAACAAGGCGACGTCGCAGGATCGCTCGAGGCATCGGCCGCCCTTGCCGAACAAGCAAGAGAGACGCGTGCAATATTACACCAATCACAATCAGACCAACAAGCCCCATGGATTTCGGAAAACAACACCACCGGGCCCCGGTCGGCTCCCCTGGTCTCCTCCCTAGTGTCTTCCTACGATGCCTGGGTGTGCGGTTGGGGGAACTGCCTGGCGTCGATCCTGAGCCGACTGGTTTCGTGGTACGGTATTAGAGCGATGGATCAGCCGGATTCTGGCTCATGCACGTTCGTTTGGCAATTGGTGCAAACCGATCTTCCACAAGGAAATGGTGCCGGACGATCGAAAGCGGGCCAGGACGCTGGGAGGAAAAGAGCGAGTGGTGGGATGAGCAATCGACAGAGGGATCTATTTGAGGACCAGCTACCCCCCTGGGAGCAGGATGCGGGAAGCGAGGTGCCATCGGCGACGATCGTCCTTTCGGAAGCGCCCTGGGGTCCGTTTTCCTATCGCATCCCCGACCGATTCGCTGGATCGCTGCAACCGGGGATGCGCGTCGTGGTGCCGCTGGGCAAATCGAATCGCCCTGTGCTGGGTTACTGCATGGCGATCGAAGTGGCCAAGGTGGCTCCCTCTTCGCTGAAGGAAGTGACCAAGCTGGTCGATGACCAGCCTCTGTGCGACGGTCCCTTGCTGAAGCTGATCGAGTGGATGTCGGTCTATTACCTAGTGCCGCTGGGGCAGGTGTTTGAAGCGGTTGTTCCGGCCGGCGTGCGGGCGGCGGCTGGAACGCGTGAGAAATCGGTCTGGCGGCTGACCGAATTGGGCAAATCATTGGCCGAAGGCCGATCGCCAATCGCTCCAAAAGACTTTGCTGCGGTGGATCCTGCCGGCGCTGTTGAGGATGTCTTGAAGAAATCGACCGCGAAGCTGACCGCCAAGCAGCGGGGGTTGGTGGAGATCCTCGATGGGCATCCCGATGGGTTGCTTCAGGATGATCTGTTGCAGCAGGCATCCTGCTCGATCGCTCCACTTCAAGCGCTGCGCGGTCGGGGGCTGGTGGAGGTACGTGGGGAGCGGAGGATGGAGTCTTTGGGAGCGGCGGGCGCGCGACCCGTCAGCCATCCACGCACCGCGCCTCAGGCGCTCAGCGCTGACCAGCGACTGGCGCTACGGGCGATCGAGGAGGCGATGGAAAGCCGCCAGTCGCAGACGATTCTGCTACATGGAGTCACTGGCAGCGGGAAGACGGAAGTCTACATGCAGGCGATTCAAAAGACGATTGCGATGCGCCGCCAAGCGATCGTGCTGGTCCCCGAAATCAGCTTGACCCCGCAGACTCGCCATCGATTTCAGTCCCGGTTCGATACGGTGGCCGTGCTGCACAGCCACATGAGCGATGTGGAGCGGCATCAGCAGTGGCGTAGGATCGCCAGCGGTCAGGCCGATGTGGTCATCGGCCCGCGCAGCGCCCTGTTCGCTCCCGTGCCTCATCTAGGGCTGATCGTGGTCGATGAAGAGCATGAATCGTCGTTCAAGCAGGAGACGGTGCCCAGATACCATGCCAGAGATGTGGCCCTGCATCGGGCGCATCTGCTGCGGATTCCACTGGTTCTGGGGTCGGCCACGCCGTCGCTGGAGAGCTGGCAGAGGGTGCGCAGCGGCGCGTACAAACTGGTGAGTCTTCCTCGCCGGATCCACAACCGACCTCTGCCGCATGTCGATGTGGTCGACCTGCGCGATCCGCGCGATCGGCAGGGGCAGGGATCGATCAGCGGGCCACTGCACCGGGAGATCGAACAGACGTTGCAGCAGAAGGGGCAGGTGATCCTGCTGCTGAATCGGCGAGGCTTTGCCACCAGCATCCAGTGTCCGCATTGCGGTTATGTGGTTCCCTGCCCCGAGTGCGATCTGCCGCTGACGCATCATCAGGACGGTGGAAAGGCAGTCTGCCATTATTGCGAGTACACCATCGCCACCCCCAATCAATGCCCGCAGTGCAAGCATGCGGGAATTCGATACTGGGGAACCGGAACGCAGCGACTGGAGATTGAGGTGCGTGAGAAATATCCACAGGCGACCATCGCACGGATGGATTCCGACACGATGCGGAAGCCTGGAAGTCACGAACGGACGCTGGCCGAGTTTCGAGAGGGGAAGGTCGATCTGCTGCTGGGCACGCAGATGATCGCCAAAGGGCTGGACTTCCCCAACGTGCTTTTGGTGGGTGTGATCCATGCCGATTCGGGATTGCACTTTCCCGATTTTCGGGCTGCCGAGCGGACGTTTCAGTTGGTGACCCAGGTGGCGGGAAGGACGGGGCGCGGGGAAAAGCCGGGGACGGTGGTGGTGCAGACTTATTCCCCCGACCATCCTGCCATCATGGCCGCCTCGAAGCATGACTTTCAAAGTTTCGCTCAACAGGAACTGGAGCATCGGGAGCGGTTTGGCTATCCGCCATTCGGGAGCATGGCCAGAATCATCGTGCGGGGGCCTGACCTGGAAGCGACCGACGCGTTTTCCAAAACGGTGGCTAGAAAGCTGAAGAGCCTGCAGGAGACGATCGCTCCCGAATGTCGGATCCTGGGCCCGGCGCCACCACCTTTTGCTAAGCTGCGCGGGAAGTATCGATTCCATATCCTGCTCTGCTGCCCGCACGCTGAACCGCTGCATCGGATGCTGGTGCCGATCGATCGAGAGCTTGCGCCACCTGGAGAGATCCAGTTGCTGATCGACGTCGACCCCATCGATATGCTCTGATCGCTATCCGTCGCCGCCATCGGCAGATGGTGGATGAATTTGGAGGGAGTTCGATCGCAGC
>JBJSWM010000707.1:0-749 GCA_046085865.1 Pirellulaceae bacterium | reverse complement strand
CACCAATGCCGCTTTGATGGTGGCGATCAGAAGACTGAGCCAGATTTCCATGTCACCGAGGTTCAGAGTCGACTGGTACACCGTCAACAGTGTCAGAAGCACCAAAATACCGAATATGGTGAACAGCATGCTCAGCGGAGCCGGATGCGAAAACTCTCCATCTCCGTGGAGGTGTGAGTCATGAACGTTGTGGTCTGCTGCGGAATGCGTATGGGCCATGGTATTCGACTGCTTGCGAGGAAGGTAAGTGAAACTACCAGCGAGAAAGCTACTTGATCAGGTAGAGCAGTGGGAACAAGTAAATCCAAATGAAGTCGACCAAGTGCCAGTAAAGCCCTACATTATCCACCGGTCCGAAATACTTGCTGTGGAATTCTCTTCTGGCCGCTTTCACAATCAACCAAGCGATCACCCCCATCCCGGCCAGAATGTGAATCGCGTGAATCCCCGTCATGCAGTAATAAATACTGAAAAACACACCGGCTCGCCCCCTCTGGTTGACCGAGGGTGACTCTACCTCTTCGATACCTCTCTCCACGGCCACCTGGTCGGCGTGGTCCTGCTGAGGAATTAGAAGCTTATCCCGTTCGCTACCGACAGGAAGAACGGTCGCATCTGTTGAGCCTGCGACCGCAGTTACCTGAGGCGTATGATCGGAGTGATCGGAGTGATCATGTGCTCCATGAGCCGCTGTAGCGGCATGCTCGGCACTCTCTTCCAGCTTCAATCCCAAGAAAGCGCCACCCACA
>JBJSWM010000706.1:0-579 GCA_046085865.1 Pirellulaceae bacterium | reverse complement strand
CCGAACCGACTGGGGAACGAATTGAGGCAGTTGCACGAAATGCTGTCGAAGCAATCGAAGGATGGATCTACAAGCTGTTCCAGATGGATCGAGCGCTTGAAAAGAAACACAACCCTCGACTCTTCCAGCTGCTCAGCCGGATGCGGGGAAGGATCGGCGATAATCTGGTCTCCATCCTAGGTCAGGGACTCGGCTACGACCCTTCCTCTGAACCCCAACTGATCCAACGTCAGCCACTGTTCAGCGGTTGCTATTTTGTCGCCAATGGAGACTCCGATGACCAACAAGCATTCCTTCGAAGCACCCTGCAAAAAGTGATCGATGTGGAAGGAGAGGTAGAGTGGACACAGGATGCGATCGACCAAGACCTGCTGTTCGAGCGAATGGCGAATGTCGCCGCACTGATCGGTTTATTGTCTATCCTTGCAATTGTCGGGATGCTATTGGTTAAATACTGGGACGCTCTGAAATCCTTCCTTGAAACCTGATCCAGATCGCACCAACGGCCACCGCTTGGATTCACTTGCCATCCCGAAATTCTGGAAGTGTTTTCATTTCTTGACCACGACGCCGCCAATG
>JBJSWM010000705.1:0-17476 GCA_046085865.1 Pirellulaceae bacterium | reverse complement strand
CAAGACAATGGGACCACCGGCGGGGCGGCGGATCCCAAGCAAGCGATCGGTACGGTGACGATCAACGTCACGGAAGTGAACGATCCACCAGTGGTCGGTAACGATCAAGTGAGCGCCACCGAAGATACCGTTGCCCGCTATGCGATCGGACTTTACGCCGGCTTCAATCAGCCTGGCAGCTTCGGCTTGATGGCCAACGATCGGCCTGGCCCTGAGACGGCGATTTCCGAACGTGATCAGACAATCACCTTCAAGTCGTTCTCCGCGACAACCGTCCGGGGAGGCACCGTGGTGCGTGATGGCAATGACCTAGTCTACACGCCACCAGCGAACTTCTTCGGGCAGGATTCGTTTACCTACTCGATTGAAGACAACGGCGTGCCACCGCTGACCGGTTCGGGCACCGTCTTCATCACCGTGGCGGCGGTCAACGATGGACCGATCGCGCAGGATATCAGCCGGATCGCGTACAAGAATTTGGTCCGCGAATTCGACGTCAATGCCGAAGTGGCCACTTTCTCGCCAGGTCCTGGTGAAGCCGGTCAGGTGGTGACGCTTGCAGGTGTCACCAGCCAAACGACCGCCCAGGGCGGATCGATCACCTTCAATCCTGTCACCAAACTGCTTCGATACGTCCCGCCTGCTGACTACGTCGGCCCAGATAGCTTTGAGTTCATCGTCACCGACAACGGAACTCCAGCGCTGACCGACACAGCGACTTTCTTTATCGACGTCAAGCCGTTCGTTCCCAGCGTCATCCAGGGATTCGTATGGACGGATGATAACTACGATGGAAAGGTGGGAGATCGGGAGACGCGACTGGGTGGAGTCAAAGTGGTGCTAACGGGTCGTGTGATTGGTGAATCGACCGATATCACCCCAGTCGAAGAACTGACCATGGGGGATGGATCCTACGACTTCCGCGACCTGGCCCCCGGAACCTACACCGTCCGCATCGTCTCACCGACTCTGATCACCGACGGCGGCGACCACGCAGGACCGATGGGCGATCTGGACACCGTCGCCAACCAGTTCACGATCCAAATCGACCCACCTGGGGATGTGATCGCCTGCGACTACAACTTCGCCATGATCGGCGTGGAACCTGGATATGCCAACATCGTTGAGAATTTGGCATCCAGCTTCTACGGCAAGTATCCGGGAATTCAGCAGAAAGGCTTCTACGCAGCCGTCGATGCGGCTGGACGTCCACTTTGGTCGTCGATGAAGGACGGATTCGAAGGGACCGTCTTCAGCGAAGTGGTGGTTGCGGCCAACGGTCAAGACGTCTACCTGACCCGTGTCGATGCCGCTCAGAACGTCTACACTGCCTTGGTGCCGAGAAACCGCAACGTCCGTGTCACCGACGCGGCAGGCAACCGACTGGTGCGGATCCTGGCGACTCAGGAAGACCTATCCTGGGAGACCATCAACATGGCAGCTCCCCCGATGAAGTCTCCGTACTATCTGTCGAGCGTCGATAAGGTGTTCGACCAGAATGAATGGGATGACTTCATCTGAGACGGCTCTTTAGGAATGATTGTGGCATAAGAGCATCAGCTACTGGTTTTTATCGTACTCGTGCTCGTACTCAATGAAATGGTACTCGTACTCGAGAAGAAGCGCTGGGACACTGGGGGTTCGAGAACGAGAACAAGTACCGTCCGCCGCGGCGGACTGAGTAGGGGAAATCAAAGCAAAGACCGACGAAATTACCCGAAGAGCCATCTGAGACGAATGAACGAGTCTGCAGAGAAAAAACCGGCGGCTAAAAGGTCGCCGGTTTTTTTGTCACTTGGCAGCTTGGCTACTCGCCTCCCAAATGGATTGTCCACCAATCGACAATCGATGGTGATCTGGACGAGTCGTAGCCCCTGTCGAGTCGGAAATCTGCGATGAAAACAGGTACCGCAGAGATTTTTCCTTCCCCATCTCGCTCCCTGTGGCTGGATGGCTTTCGCGGCTTCGCCGCGATCCTGGTCTTTCTGAATCATTTCTGTACGCTGGCTGGCGAGCGATGGAGTCGCCACACCCCCTCTGCAAAGCCTTGGATCGCTCCGCTAGATCGTTTGGGAGAAGGAGCGGTTGGACTTTTCTTCGCCCTCAGTGGACTGCTTATCCTCGCTTCCCTAGTGAGGTCGCAGAACGGCGTTTGGCTGTTTTGGCGCCGTCGTCTACGCCGCATCATGCCAGTCTATTGGACCGTTCTGTTGTTCTATCTGCTGGCAAGTTGGATGATCCCTTCGGTTAGCAAGATACCAGAGGGCTTCGTTCCGGCGACCCTCTACGTTTCGCTCAATGCCCTTCTCCTTCCGGTCATTTTCCTTCCTGCGCCGATGATTGGCGTCAGCTGGACGCTCGGTTACGAACTGCTCTTTTACCTTCTGGTTCCGCTTTGGGTCTTTTGGGTCGCAAAAAAAAGACCGTCTTTCAAAACCAAAGTCATCGCGTTGGGCGCGATCGCCTCCGCCATGGTCTGTTGGTGTGTCATTCGAGGCGGTCCCTATCCCGTTGCACTCTTCCTCGTCGGGATGTTGGTCTACGAACAGTCCAGATCGGGCTGGCGGTTGCCGGCTGGCTGGGACAGACCCATCCTTGGCATGATTGGATTGATCGCGTCGGGACTTGTGCCATGGTCCAGTCCAGCCTTTGTTCTGGCCAAGGCGGTCCTGCAAGGCATCTCGGCATGGCTGCTGCTGAGTGCTGGGTTAGCCAACGAAGGAACTCAGCAAACGGCACGCTACTTCTCCTGGCGGCCGCTAGTTCAACTGGGCAGGATCAGCTACTCGTTCTACCTGATCCATGGGCTTTGCCTGCATTTGGTCTTCTGGTGCCTCGATCGCTTCGCGAGTGCGAAGGGTATTTCGCTTTTCACCATCCTGATTGCCCTTCCACTGGCGTCGTTTCTATCCTGGCTGTCAGCTAAAGAGCTCTATCGGCAGATTGAGTTGCCCTGGTACCAGGGGACTCATCGACATCAGGGGGAAGCAAGCCGGGATTCCCAGACGGCGTAAAGATCCAGCCCTTCTCGGTCGCCAAGAACCGCAAAGAGCGATCGTATCTGCTCGCGGATCACGCGGAATGCATGGTTCAATGGATCGTTGCTTCGCTTGCTGCCCAAGACATAGTAATGAGGCTCTGCCGTCGCAATGCGTCGGAATAATTCCGCAACCTGCCCATGGCCACCTCCCACCTGTGGCTCAGACTGGCTTCCCCCAGGCTTCTCATCCGACGAAAGAAAACGAGGCTCCATCACCCACAAGGAACGACAGAAGGACCAGTCTAGCCCAGGGTTGGGAAGATGAAAGATCGCATCCACCTCGATCGGTTCGATTCGATCGTCCATAAACGAAACATCAACCGTCCAGCGGGCTTGAGAACTTCCAGCAGCCTGCGCTGGTGTCAGCCGTTCGATCCCCAGACAGCTCAGCAACGCCGCGCGCTGGGCATGTCGGGACCAGAGGCTCTCTAAAGATCGGAAACGATCGGATCGCACGAAATCAGGATCTTGAACCAACCAGCGGAGGGTGCCCTGCTGCCGGTCGGTTGGAACATCCAGCCATCGCCGAGCTAGCTCCGAAGCTTCCTCGCTATCTCCTTGAATCAAAAGGTCTTTCTGAAGCCAGCGATCCTGCTGCTCATAGGTGGGAAGAGCGAAGAAAAGCCCTGGTGCATCGCGATCCTCACCAGCGGCGACCGAACCGCATGGTCCCATGCCCACGCTATGGTTGGACCATCCACTGCTATCAACCACCACATCGGCACGAGTCACACGCTGCCCTTGGAACCTCGATTCGGAAAGGATGCGGAACTCGTCGTTGCACCGTTCTTGTGCATCCAGACAGCTACCTGGCACGGTGCGACGCCCGACGTCGATGACTCGATGATTGAAATGGACGAAATCGACCAGCAAATCCGATTTAGCCAAAGCAATCAAATAACGCTCAGCAAACTCCCTTCGCGTCGGGACCAACTTCCATTGATCCCTGGGAATCCCTTCCCCTTGTGCCTCCAGCGCAGCCCTTCCCAGTGGAGTGGTTGCCTCCTCCCAGCAGCAAGGCATCGGTTGGTCTTCCCAGCAGGCCCAGTTCCAACCGATCCGGCGCGCATCAAATAGTTCGATCGAGTAGCCAAGGTAACGGGCATAAAGAGCTATCTCCAAGCCGGTCCAGCCACCTCCGACGATCGCAATCGTCGCAGGACTTTCCACTTCCGGGTCCCACTGCATGCTACTTGAATCCTCCATCGACAGCCGGGATCATGTTCAGGGCAAAGCACAAAACGCCCTTCGGTAGGTCGGTGCCTCATGATGTTAGCCTGCGACCTGTCGATTGGGTACCACTCAGCATCGGCAGCCACCAGCGGATGGCTCCTTCGGTCAGGTACCGGAGTCTCTTGGCCTCTCGCGAAGGCGCGAAGACGCGAAGAGAAGAAGATGCTGACAGTTCGTTTTCCATGCCTCGCAAAGAAGACCCACTCAGCAGGGCTTCGTGCCTTCGCGGCTTCGCGTGAACTGAAAAGCTGCCAGCCAGTCGGCATACGGCATGCATCAGGGCGAATCCGATGATATGGTTGGCTCCTGATAGCCCTTTTCGATCGGTCTTCGGAAACGCTTGGCCTCTCGCGAAGGCGCGAAGTCGCGAAGAAGAGAAGATATTGATAGTTCAAGAAGACATGACGCACAGTTTCGCGCGAGGTTCAATCTGTTGATTGCATGCATCGCAAAGAAGACTCGCCCTGCAGGGCTTCGTGCCTTCGCGGCTTCGCGTGAACCGAGCAGGCGGCGAGGGGACGGAGTGACGACGAAGGGAGCGGATCTTTCTGGAGTGGGTGGTTGGCCGACTTCAGCGACTGGTTGCTTCTCGCCGCAACCACGCCACCAGATCGGCAAGATCTTGAGGCGACACAAACTGCTCGAATCCCTCGGGCATGATCGATTGCGTTGTCGTCTCCATCGATTCGATCTGATCTCGCTGGAGGACCGTGATCCGTCGGTCGTTCGACTCCAATTCGATCGACTCTTGAGATTCGTGGATCAGCTTGCCGGTCAGCACGGTACCCTCGGTCGAAAGCACGACCGTCTTTCGGAACTTCGGCTCCACGGACTGATTGGGATCCAGGATCGCTGTCGCCCAGGCTTGATCGTTCCAACCGGCCAGCGCTTGAAGGCTGGGGCCAATCGCTCGACCATCCTCGCCCGGTTGATGACAGGCCGCGCAGTGCCGCTGAAAAATCGCCTCGCCGCGTGTCGCATCGCGTTGCTCGGGCATGCCATCGATCCACTGGCCGACGATGGTCATCCGCTGTGGATTCGGCTTGGACGAGGCCTGAGCCACCCAGCGGGCCAGTGGCTGGATGGGGGAATTGGTGAGCGTCTCCAGTGCGTCTGGATCGAGATCCTTCAGAGTCAGTTGCTGCGACTGAAGGGCATCGAGCAGAGCAGGGTGCCACGGTACCTGACGAACCCAACGTGCCAGCAACGCGGCGCGGAACTCAGGACGCAGTTCGCCCCATTGTTCTAGCCAAAAAGGAATGGCCAGCCGGGATTCTCCCCGCACCAACCAGTCCATCGCTTCTGCGGCGATACGAGCTGCTGGATCGAGCGACTGCTGGAGGAGTAGAGCTTCGAAAACATCTTTCTGCGGACCGGGACTAAGATACCCTTGCCCGACGAGGCGCACCGCCACTTCACGCATCGAAACTTTTTCCTCAGGATCCCCCTCGGCGCCATCGCCCGCCAGGAAAGCGACAGCATCCTGCTGAATCGCAAGCAACGCTTTTTCCGCCTCAGGAAGATCCGCCATGCTGGTTCGGTCCTGCATCAGAGAACCTGCCAGCACGTAATGCCATAGGGGGCGATCGTTCGACTTTTGAAGAGACTCTAGCCACCGAATTCTCAGCGCTTGCGAGCTTCTGGGCAGCAGCGTTCTGAAAAGAGCATCCCATCGTTGCGCCGAGAGAGCGGCTCCGATCTGCTCCTGACTGTCGGCCCTGAGCGATTCCAGCACCGGATCGACCATCGCGGGATCGATCCACTGACTGGCTTGCTGGAACCATCGATCGTCTGCATGAGTGGCCAACAGTCGAGCGATGACGGGGGGAGACGGAGCCTGTCGCCGCAATTCCAGAAGCAGCAATCGAAGTGCGAGGGCAGGGGATTCCTGCACCCTGGGATCGTCGGTCATCTCCAGCAATCGACTTGCCTCAGGCGCCTGGGCTGGTAGCCACGCCACAATCGCCGCTACCACGCGCGGGTCGGGATCGCCAGCGGCAGCCTTACGGTCTTCCGATGTCCATCGATCGAGGCCGCGAAGCGTCGCATGGGCTTGCAGTCGGACTGCGGGATTGGAGTCGCTTCGAGCCAACTGAGAGATAGCAGGAGCGAGATCGACCTGTTGATTCCATAGGATCAATTGCTGAGCCAGATCGCGGCGGGCGCCGATGGGAGATGCCAGTGCCGCGACCCAGCCGGCGGGTCCTTTTTCCTGGAGATCTTCCAACCTCTGCGGAGAACGTCCGGTCTGCGAAATCCGGTAGATTCTTCCCCGTCCCGAACCGGCTCGAAGGTCGATTCTCTGCTGCCAGTCTTCCGGTATCCACTCCGGATGCTCGATGTAGCGGCGATACATGTCGACCACCCAGATCGTGCCATCCGTCGCATTCTCGACTCGCACCGGCCGAAACCAAGGGTCATCGCTTCGAAGCCACTCCGATTGCTGGTCTTCCGCAAACCGGACCGCACGGAAGGTTGGCCCCGACTCCACCAGATGATACCTAGTCACCATCTGATGCACTGGCTCGCAAGTCAAACCGGCGCCCTCCATCGCAGCGCCCATTTCGGGAGTGCGGCAGATGATGGTGCTGCAGGCGGAGGTGTATCGATTGGCGGCAAAGAGGTCATTGAAGCGATTTTCATGGCGCTGCAGTGGGAAGACCGGTGGGGCCAGAGAGGGCTGATGGGGAAAGTGCTGCAGACTCCCTCCGCGGGTCGCCCCGGGGGGTAGTTCTTTGGGGTCGATCACGTAGTGAAAAATCGGATGGCTGTTGTCGTTGCCGAACCACTGCCCAAAATCGTCTCGACCTCGAATGAACTGCGTCGCCCCCGGCTCGACCGTCGCCACGCCGGAATCGACATCAAGGGCCAGGTCGCCACCAAACAGCAACTTCTTTTGATCGACCCTGGGCAGTTGAATCGTCCGCGTCTCGTCCCCAGATCCAAAGTAAAGACGATGGTCCAGCCCGTACGTGAAGCCATGCACGCGGTGCTGGGGATTGGCTAGGTGAAAGCCATCGATCAGAGTCTGCCTCTGATCGGCTTTTCCATCGCCATCAGTATCGCGCGCCCAGAAAACCTCCGGCGCGCACGCCACCACCGCTCCATCCTTCCACGGAAAGACGCCGGTCGGATAGGAAAGGCCATCCAGAAACAAGGTCGCATGGTCCATCCGTCCATCACCGTCGCGATCCTCAAGAATCTGAACCCGACCACTCCCCTCGGGTCCTGTGGGATAGTCTCTCATCTCCACCACCCAGGCGCGGCCTCGCGCGTCGAACGCTACATGGACGGGATCCTCGATCAACGGTTCGCAGGCGACCAAAGTCGCCTCAAATCCTTCCGCTAGGGCCAAGCCTTTCAGGGCGGTTTCTGGTTCCAGAGGCAGGTTGGGATCTCTCCGCTGCTCCACCTGCTGCGCGATGCGCCGCACCAGATAATCTTCTGTGCCAGATTCCCAGGGGCCAGGACGGTTGTAATAGAGCATCGATCCAGTCGCTTCATAGCCACCTTCACGACGCACACGTTCGGAGGCGACGTACGCAAAGACATCATCGCAATAGCCGGCGACCCAGACCTTTTGAAACCGCCCCAGCTCTTCTTGAAGACGCATCTGGTAATCGATCACCACCTCTCCCCCCAGGAAGACCCACGCCAGTTGATCGCCAAACTTCCAGACGTGGACGGGTGCGGGATAGGTCTCTGGAAGCCGCCCCATTCGCTTGTAAGTGTCCAGCATCGATTGAGCGAAAAATCGCTGCTGTGGCTGATCGCTCTCCAGCATCGGCTCCAGCGACTTGGGATCGGGTCGATCGTAGGCCAGAGCCACCAGATCGAATGAGGGAGTGCTGGGATTGGCGAGGGCTTCCATCGGCTGGACGATGGCCGAGCGGACGACGTCCGCCAGACGCTCTCCATACTCCCTGGAGATCTCCAGGGAGCCTCGAGGCGTTGGGTTGGCATCGGCACCGCACCCGATCACTGGCAGCGCCACGCAGCCGGGGATGGCTTCTTGCAATTTCCTAGCGCTCCAGCCGGGCCAGTCACCACTGACCCGATTGCGTTCGGCAGGAATGGTGGTGGCATGGCAAGCATACTGATAAACAACCGCAAGGGGCTGACCATCCATCGAGGTCGCTTTGAGCAGAAAGACGCGATGATCCACCGGACCGGCGACCGGATCGCTGGTTCCGGGCAAGGGAGCCAGCGGAGGCCTCCGGTTCTTGGCGAAGTCGGACTGGGTCTGCCCGATCTCCAGCTTGGCAGGCACTGCCTTCGAAATCGCTTCGGCGATCGCCGCCACCGTGCGGTCTTCCACCATTTGGGTGTAGGCTGCTAACTGCAGTTTCTCTTGATCGTTCAGCGGGATGGTGAACAGATTAGGGATCGCATCGACCAAATGCGGAGCATAGTGGGTATGGGTGCTGGCGATGGCCATCTGATGCCTGCCGATTCCATGGCTGGCTTCGATTCGCGCAACGATCCGCTCGGTCAATGAGGCAGGGACTCCGATGCTGTCCACCGACACCAAAACCTGCCAGGGTTCCGCCGCCCCTTGGATCGCAGAGTCGGCCAGCAGCCGCCGAAAGACGATCGCTCGGACTTCTAAACCGTCGTCGATTCCCTCGTGGGTTACCCCTCTCGATGCATAGCCGCTCAAACGTACCGGTTGCTCAGGAGTGATCTCCTGCCGAGCTGCACCGACGATCCAGTCGGCGGCCAGAAGTGGTGGCGGCGACTTCATCGAAATGCCCAAGCAGATCCACAGGCCCGCCAACTCCATCACCAGTTGGAATGGCCGACGGGTCGATGACCAGGCCGCCACCACGTCCCACGTTGATTTCGTTCCGCGCATCATTCCATTCCTCTCCTGCCTGAGCTGCCTGAGCTGCCAGACTGCCTGGTGCTGAGGGATTATCGTATACGAAATGGACTCAAATCGATCTCTATTTTTTCACCGCAAATCAGCTGCACCATCAACTCCGCAGTCCCGGTAGATAGATGGAGCCCATGCCGAAAATGTCCAGTGGCGACAAAGAGATTTTCGATCATCGGGTGCTGGCCCAGATAGGGGAATCCGTCGAGCGTACCTGGTCGAAGCCCCGCCCAGCACTTCTCTATCGTATCCTTCGGCAGAGGACCAAGCAGTGACTGGGCCCAGCAGTGCAACTGCTCGATCCGCTCGGGCGTCGTGCGCGCATCAAACCCAGCCTCTTCCTCGCAGGAACCTGCCAACAGACGGCCATCGGCTCTGGGAACCAAGTAGAGATGGCCTTCCTGGATGATCGAATGGAAGGGAGCCGCCGGAAACCGGTAGAGAATCATCTGGCCACGAATCGGCAGGATGCCAAGCGGCCTAGTTTCCGGAAGCCCTACATCACGCGACCAGGCCCCAGCAGCGACGCAAAAAGCAGCCGCTTCATAGATCCCCCTGGAGGTCTCGACGGCGATCAAACGGTCGTGCTGGCGCTTCCAGGAGAGAGCTGGCGAATCCTCCTCGATCACCACACCACTTCGAATGCCAGCCTCTCGCAAGGCATGGAGGTGGCAGGGATTTCGAAGTTGACAGTCATCCGGGAAAAACCAGCCGCCTCGGATCGCTGGCTCCGGTCGCAAGCGAGGCAATCTGGCTTTCAGCTCCTCCGGCCCCAGACGCTGGTATTCCATTCCATGCCGATCCCACCAAGCCTCATTGGCTGCCAGGGTAGCAAACTCCCCTGCTGTCCTTCCAATCGCTACCGCCCCGCATCGTCGGTACTGGGTGTCGATACCAGTCACTTCCTGCAGCCTCTTGGCCCAAGAGGCATGAAGCAGATGAGACCGAAGACGCAGCAGTTCCAGCGGCTCCTCCACCCCAATCCGCTGGGGAGTTGGCAGCATGCCAGCTCCTGCCCACGACGAAGCTCGACCCGTCCTGCCTGCCTCCAAAACCACGACGCGGAGCCCCCTTGATGCCGCTTCCCAGGCAATCGAAAGGCCGATCACCCCCCCTCCCACCACAATCAGATCATGCATCGGTCCATCCATGCGGCGTCAGGAAACGCAAACAGGGGCAAAAGGGGGTTGTTTTTGACATACAACCCGGTTTTCGTACTATCATAGGTGGTTGGTGAGATCCCTTGGAGGGTGGAGCTTGATCCTGGACCGGGTCCTACGATTGTCGCTCCACGGCGCCCTATCCCCAGCCAGTTCTTTTCGCGCGATTCCTGCAAGGCAACCACGCGGCTTGGAAGCTTCGAAGGCAATGTCGAAAATCACATCCGACCAGCTCCTCGAGAATATCCGCAAAAGCCAACTGGTGGAGGCGGATGAAATTGGTGCGCTGGAGGTGCGGCTTCGCGAGACGCATTCGGGTAGCCTTCCCGAAGACCCGGTGGAACTGGCGCTGGCGTTCCAGAAGTCGGACCTGCTGACGCGGTGGCAGTGCGAGAAATTGCTCTCGGGCAAGTACAAGGGATTTTTCCTCGGCAACCACAAGCTACTGGGGCACATCGGGACAGGCGGGATGAGCACCGTCTATTTGGCCGAGCACCAGGTGCTCAAGCACCTGCGTGCCATCAAGGTGCTCCCCAAGGCCAAGCTGGGGAATTCTTCCCACCTTGCGAGGTTCCAGCGGGAAGCCAAGGCGATCGCGTCGCTCTCCCACCCCAATGTCGTCAAGGCCTACGACATCAGCAACGAGGGCAACACCCATTACATTGTGCTTGAGTATGTCGAAGGTTCCGATCTCCAGGTGCTGGTCAAGAAGCAAGGCCCACTGCCTTTCGACCAAGCCGCCGACTACATCGCTCAGGCTGCACGCGGACTGCAGCACGCTCATGAACTGGGGCTGATCCATCGCGACGTCAAACCGGCTAACTTGCTGGTCAATCCTCAAGGCGTCGTGAAGGTGCTCGACCTCGGCCTGGCGCTCTTCACCGAGGATCTCGATGCGGGGCTAACCGCAGAGTTCAACGACAAGGTGCTGGGCACTGCCGATTACCTAGCACCCGAGCAAGCGCTCAACAGCCACTTGGTCGACGTCCGCGCCGACATCTATGGTCTTGGCGGCAGCCTGTACTTCCTCCTGACTGGCCACCCGCCATTCCCAGATGGCACCATCGCTCAGCGGATCGCCAAACACCAAAAGATCATGCCGGACGACATTCGCAAGTCCCGCCCGGATTGCCCGGGTGAACTGGATGGGATCTGCGTCAAGATGCTGCAGAAGGATCCGAAATACCGGTATCCCGATTGCAAGACGGTCGCTGAAGTGCTGGAGGCGTGGCGCGTCAAGTATCGAGAGAGCCTCAAGGTGAAAGTGGGATCTGGAGGAGCGGGTGGATCAAGCTCCTCCCTGCAGCTTCATCAGGAGCTGCTCAAGCCGGGGGATGCCAGCGAGACCGTCAGCGCCAAGTCGCAGGACACCGCCAGCGGAAAATCGTCCACCAGCGATGATCCCTACCATTTGGCGCGATCGGACAGCGCCATCCTGCGATCGGTCGCGCAGCGCGAAGCCAGCGCGTCGCTTAGCAGCGCTCTCGACCTAGAAAACGATCTGGTCCGCCGTTCCCTCTCAGGATCCAACGCTCTCAGCAAGGGCTCCTCTGCCTCCTCTGGTACATCCAAACCAACCACCGGTTCCAGCGCCGCCAAAGGGACAGCGCCCACCCAGTCGCCCACCACCCCAAGATCTCAGAATCCCACGCCGTCCCCTCAGCCGCCAACGCCTAGCAAATCGACTTCCCTGTGGCTGATCCTCGTGCTCGTTTTTCTCTTTGCTTTCGCGGTTGCCCTCGGGATTGTCATCGGCCGCTACTCCGCCATTTCCTTGACGCCTGCCTTGCCGAAGTCGATCGGTGCACCGGCAGCTCGCGGCAGCTTGGAAGCCTCTCCCAACTCAGCATCTCCGCTGTGCTGATTCCAGTCGCTCAGGTGCGATCGGCCGCCCGCAGCTTTCCGTAGGCTATCCGACAGACTTCCCGGAGGACGATTCCCACAGGGCCGATCTCGCCCCTGGCCGCAGCTTGGCCTATCATGAATCGGTCGAAATCGCCGATGACCTTGGATCGTTGTGATTCTCCACCCGGGAAAACCCTTCTGATGATTCGCTGCACGCCACGATGGATCGCCCTGACCGTCGGATCGCTGATCACTCTGGGCTGGGCCCAAAGACTGACCGCCCAGCCACCGTCGCTTGCCGATCAGCGTCAGCAGGCGGACTCCATCAGCGCCCTGGTCGATCAGGCGGCCGAGGCTTACAAGAAGGAAGACTACGAAACAGCGATGGGGAAGGTCGAGCAAGCGTCCCAGGAAATCCAGCAGCTGGCTCCCACTGTCGACAGCAAAATCGCGAAGGTGCTGGAGCCAACCTATCAGCGGTTGCGTCGAGCAAGGGAACTGCTGGCGTTGCAGGGAGCGGTGCTGGAGAAGCTGCCGGAGTGGGATGCGATCCGAAACGCAAAAGGAAGCGAACCGGCCGATCCCAAGGGAGACAAAGAGGCGATGCAACCGGCAGGCGGCATCAGTTTCACGAAAGAAATTCTCCCCTGGATGAATCAGCAGTGCGGCAACTGCCACATCCGAAACAACCGAGGCGATTTCCGAATGGCTACCTTCAACGAACTGATGAAGGGCTCTTCGGCCGGCGTGGTGATCTTTCCGGGGGACCCCAGGTCCAGCCGTTTGGTGGAAGTGATCGAAAGCGGCGATATGCCGCGCGGTGGCGGCAAAGTCTCGGCAGAGAATCTCGAGAAACTCAAGAACTGGATCGCTCAGGGAGCACGATTCGATGGCCCCCTGGCAGACGCTCCTTTGGCACCCGCCAATCCACCGGCTGCCAACAACGACGCCATGATCGCTCTCCCCTCCGGCAAGGAAACCGTCTCCTTCGGTAAAGAGATCGCACCGGTGCTGGTCGAACAGTGCCGCGGCTGCCATATCGATGCGATGCAGGTGCGCGGCGGATTGCGGATGGACACCTTCCGCCAACTGCTCAATGGCGGCGACAGCGGATCGATTCTCAAGCCGGGGGATGGCGACGGAAGCATTCTGGTACAAAAACTTCGAGGCATGGGGGGAGGCCAGCGCATGCCAGCCGGTGGGCGTCCGCCGCTGAGCGATGAAATCATTGGAAAGATTGTCACTTGGATCGACGAGGGAGCCACGTTCGATGGCGGAAACCCCGACGATTCGCTCGAACAAGTCGCCTCCCGCACCTGGGCAGCCAGCGTTAGCGAGGAGGAGTTGCGAGAGAAGCGGTGGGAACGCGCCAGGTCGCGATGGTCGCTGGTTCTCTCGGATGCCAAGCCGATGGAACTAGCTGATGAGTCGTTCCTGATTCTCTCTGACCTCCCCGAATCCCAACTGACCAAGCTGAGGCAGTCGGCTCAGCGCGCCAGCGATCTGGTCGCCAAGCAGTGGAAGATCCCCGATGGCGTTCCTCTGGTGCGCGGCGGGGTGGTGCTCTACGCCTATGGTCAGCGTTACGACTACGGCGAATTTGGCAAGATGGTCGAAAAGCGATCGTTGCCATCGGAGTGGACGGGGCACTGGCGACGCTCCACCCTCGATGCCTATGCGGCTCTTCATGTTCCCCCATCGGCCCCGACGGATGCACTGGATGCATTGCTGGTGCAACTGCTTGCTAGCCTGCATGTGGCCTCCTATGACGCCGTCCCCAACTGGTTCGCTGAAGGGATCGGAAGATCGACCGTCGCAATGGCCATGGCCAAATCCGATCCACGAATCAAACAGTGGGAACGTCAGATTCCTGCCATTGTCTCTCGAATGAAAGACCCCAAACCGTTCCTCGAGGGGAAGATGAGCGAGGAGGAGACGGCGCTGGTAGCTTTTGGACTGGTGCAAACCGTCATCCAGAAAAGCCAACGCAAATCGCTCGACCGACTCCTGAAGGAACTGCGAGACGGAGGCTCATTCCCCCAGGTCTTCGTCCAATGCCTTCAGGTACCGCCGGAAACCTTCGTGCGCGCGGTGGCAGGCATTCCCGGCGGCTGACTTCTGCCGCAGAGCCAAAACCCTTTGAAAAACCTCGCGCGTAGCTGGCTTGCACCCCCGGCGACTCGCCAGTTTCGCCTCGATTGATACAATGTCTTGAGGCTTGGTGTCTGGACGCCATCGCCGCGCCTCGCACGACGCTCCCCCCAGAAAAGGCCTTTATCCAAGTCGCTTCTCCATCGCGCCACCTCAGGCAGATGGTCGGCGACGCTTTGGAAAGCAATCGCATGACCAAACCCAGCCCGAAGACCTCTCCAACCCCCAATGATTCCAGCGGGAAAGGGAAGCCCGGTTGGAAGTTTCTGCCGCTGGTACTGGCCATGCTCCTGGCCCTCCTGCTGCTTCGAGGAGGTGAGTCATCGAGCACCATTCCGTATAGCTTCCTGCGGCAACAACTGGACAACGACAACGTCGAAAGCATCCAGCTCAGCGAGAGCCATGCCAGCGGAACGTTCAAAGTACCACCCCCACAACCTCCCAGTTTCGGGTTGGATGGCCAACTGAGAAATCCTGCGGCCGAACGGGGCACGGGGGTGCCGAGGACCAGCAAGCGATTCACCGTCCAGTTACCACCTGCAGGGCAGGCGAGGGATGAACTGTTTTCCAAATTGGAACAACTGCGACTGCGCAGTGAGGAAGCGAAAAAGTCAGGGCAGACCGGAGGCAGTGAGTTCGTTTACGACACCGTGCCCTCCGACTTGGAGTCGCCATTCTCCTATCTGATGTTCCTCCTCTTGCCACTAGGGATCCTGGCGCTCGGCTGGCTGCTGTTTCGAAAGACGCGAGAAAACTTCCTCGGAGGTGGCTTTCTCTCCGGTTTCTCTCGCAGCACGGCCAAACGCTACGAACCTTCCGACCAAATCATTACCTTCAAAGATGTCGCAGGGCTGGAAGGGGTGAAGGCGGATCTGCAGGAGATCGTCGATTTCCTGAAGAGCCCAGAGAAATTCCAGCGGCTAGGGGGACGCGTCCCCAAAGGTGTCCTGCTCAACGGCCCCCCAGGGACTGGCAAGACGCTGCTGGCCCGCGCGGTAGCTGGTGAAGCGAATGTCGCCTTCTATTCAGTCAACGGCAGCGAATTCATCCAGATGTTCGTCGGCGTGGGCGCTAGCCGGGTGCGCGATCTGTTCCAAACCGCTAAGGAAAATGGACCAGCGATCATCTTCATCGACGAGATCGATGCGGTCGGCCGCCAGCGCGGCGCCGGCCTGGGCGGTGGACACGACGAACGCGAACAGACGCTCAATCAGATCCTCAGCGAAATGGATGGTTTCTCGCGCAACGACTCGGTCATCATCATGGCCGCCACCAACCGCCCCGATGTGCTCGACCCGGCTCTCTTGCGCCCAGGTCGCTTCGATCGCCATATCACCGTCGGTAGGCCGACGCTTCAGGGACGGATCGAAATCTTCAATGTCCACGTTCGCGATGTGCCGCTGGATCACGATGTCAACATTCGCCGACTTGCCGAAGGCACAGTCGGTCTGACTGGCGCGGATATCCGTAATATCGTCAATGAAGCGGCCCTCTGGGCGGCCAGAAACAACCGCGATCGCGTCTTCATGGAAGACTTCGATTACGCGAGAGACAAGGTGCTGATGGGGGCCAAACGTGAAGAGGTCATGCAGCCGGCCGAGAAAAAGAAGACCGCCTACCACGAGGCGGGGCATACGCTGGGGGCTTGGTTCCTGAAAGGATCCCAGCGGGTCCACAAAGTGACGATCATCCCACGCGGCAGATCGCTCGGAAGCACCCACATCGTCCCCTCCGAGGATCGCATGAGCATCTCGGAGAACGAGATTCGCGATCAATTGGTGGTGCTGATGGCGGGGCGAGCCGCCGAGAAGCTGATCTACGATGAATTGACGGCAGGAGCCGAGAATGATCTGGAACGCGCCACCTCCATGGCACGGCGCATGGTGTCGCATTGGGGAATGAGCGACAAGCTGGGGCCGGTTTCCTACAAACTGTCGGATGAAGATCCCTTCCTGGGACGTGAAATGCACCAGCAACGTCAGTTCAGCGAAAAGACGCAGGAACTGATCGATACCGAAGTCGGTAGCATCCTTCGAGAGACTGAACAGCGAGCCATTGCGCTGCTGGCGGAGAAGCGGGAGCAACTGGAGAGGCTGACGGAGGTGCTACTGGCCAAAGAGGAATTGAGCGAAGAAGAGATCACCGATCTGATCGGGCCCAGCGTGCATGGGCTTCCGGCAGCGGTGCACGCCACCCCCGCTGCGGTATCGAATCCGCAGGATCAGGTTCCATCGCCCGCCAGCAGTTCTTAGTGCCATGGGCAAAAAGAAGGAACGCAAGGTCCGCGTCGACTTCCGCAAAAACTACGGATCCTCCGCGCGGCCTCCAGATCTGACGCGTCAATATCAGGACCAAGGCCAGGAACTGGATACCCAAAGTTCCCAACGCGTCAGTGGCAAGGGCGATCGCACGCGCCGTCGCACCATCCTTACCACCGAAGAGGGAGATCCCCTGGCAGCCACCGGGGTGTCGGTGGAACGTCAGCAGGACCAACGACTGGGCCGGGTGTTGCGCGTCCATGGCTTGGAGTGCGTCGTCCAGCCAGAAGGGGAGGCAATCCATGTTCGCTGTGCCGTGCGCGGCGTCCTCAAGACGCTCAGCACCGACCAGCGACATGTGGTCGTCGCCGGTGATGTCGTTCGCTTTGTCCCCCAGGGCGATGCCCAAGGAATGATCCTTTCGATCGAACCCCGATCGCATGCGCTGGCTCGCGCTAGCAAAGGAAAGCGGCATGTGATTGTCGCCAACGTCGATCAACTACTGATCATCGTCAGCGCAGCGGAACCGGCCCTCAAGCCGAATCTGATCGACCGATTCCTGGCCACCGCCGAACAGGATGGGCTGGAACCGGTGATCGTCATCAACAAATGCGATCTGATCGATCCAGCAAGCATCCAGCCGCTGGTGGGCACCTACGCTCGCTGCGGCTACTCGATCTGGATGGTTTCAGCAGCCCGAGGTTGGAATCTCGATCCCCTCCGCCAGATGATCGCACAAAGGCACAGTGTCGTCGCAGGGCAAAGCGGTGTCGGAAAGTCCTCGCTGCTCAATGCACTGATCCCCGGGTGGAAACTGCGAGTGCAGTCGATCAGTTGGGGTGACTCCACTGACTGCCGTGGACAAGGAGTGGACTTCACCGAGCAGTGGGGTGACACACTCCCCACCGAGAAC
>JBJSWM010000704.1:0-2407 GCA_046085865.1 Pirellulaceae bacterium | reverse complement strand
CCCCGGTCCAACTCCTGAAACTTGGCCACCAGCGGAAGCTTATAGGCTCTTTCATCTCGCTCAATCTCTCCCATGCAAATGCCAACCGATCGCTTGATTCGCCATGCCCCGAAACGCCCAGAGTCGCGCCGGTAAAGTTTCACTGGTTGATCCCAGCCTTACGCCATCGATCGTCGCTGGAGGTTTGACGCGGAGGGGAACTTGTGAGCCGTTGGGGCTACTGGTAGTGTAATGGAGTCACATGCCAAGGAATGGGGCTTGGTGGGCCGATGATCGGAAGCTGCAAAGGCGGTTGAACCGCCCTCTGGACCGTCCGAAACCAACTGGAGCTTGATGGGTAGCTGGCATCCAGAGGTTCTTGGGCGAGTCGACCGTTGCCGATGTTGATCCACAATCCTTCCTTGCCGTTGCCTTGTGATAGGCGCGGCGACTGCCGGCAGCCGGACTGCTGCTGGACCGTTTGGTGTTCCGACAATCGTTCCTCGTGCTAGAAGAGACATTGCAGAAATGGCTTCCGATTCCAAGTACAAACTCGAGTACGTGTGGCTGGACGGTTACCTACCCGAACCGAACCTGCGGAGCAAAACCAAGATCGTCGGCAAGCAGCCTACGTCGGTTGCCGATCTGCCTCTGTGGGGATTCGACGGCAGCTCCACCCAGCAGGCCGAAGGTCACAGCAGTGACTGCGTCCTCAAGCCAGTAGCGCTCTACCCCGATTCGACTCGCAAGAACGGCTATCTTGTGATGTGCGAAGTGCTTCTGCCTGATCTCACCCCACACCCTTCGAACTTCCGTTCGACCGTTGGGGAATCCGAAGATCTCTGGATCGGATTCGAGCAAGAATACTTCTTCATGGAGAATGGACGGCCACTGGGCTTCCCAGAAGCCGGTTATCCAGCTCCCCAAGGTCCCTACTACACCGGCGTCGGCTACAAAAACGTTGGCGATATCGCTCGCCAAGTGGTGGAAGAGCATATCGACATCATCCTGGATGCCGGTATCGAGATCGAAGGGATCAACGCGGAAGTCGCCAAGGGCCAGTGGGAATTTCAGATCTTCGGCAAAGGCTCGAAGAAGGTTTGTGACGACCTTTGGATGTCCCGCTACCTGATGCAGCGACTGGGTGAGAAGTACGGCTTGGACATCGAGTTCCATTGCAAGCCGATTCGCGGCGACTGGAATGGGTCCGGCATGCACACCAACTTCTCCACCAAGCAGTTGCGAGAAGTTGGCGGAAAGGCCTACTTCGAAAAGATGATGGCCGCCTTCGAAAAGTACCGAGACGAGCATATTGCTGCCTACGGTCCAGACAACCATCTCCGCCTGACAGGGCTTCACGAAACCCAGTCGATCGACAAGTTTAACTGGGGTATCGCCAACCGCGGTGCTTCGATCCGCGTCCCCCACAGCTTCGTCAACAACGACTACAAGGGATACCTCGAAGATCGCCGTCCGAATTCCCAGGCCGATCCGTACAAGATCATCTCGCGTCTGCTCAAGACCATCCAGTCGATCTAGTGCGCCGACCTTTGGAATGCGGAAAACCTATGAATCCCCGGCTTTTGCCGGGGATTTTTTTCATGAACGCGCATCCGCATCGAGTGCCAATTGAGTCATCTAGAGGATTCGGCTACGATGTCCAACGAAGTGGTTCCAGCCAGCTTCTTGCAATACGGGGTCATAGCTCAGTTGGATAGAGCAACGGATTTCTAATCCGTAGGTCGTAGGTTCGAGCCCTACTGGCCCTGCTGCTTCGATCGATTGCCGATCGTTCGGTAGCAATCACCAGCAAACGATTGTCGATTGTCTTATCGAACGACAAGACATCGGGATCGATTAGGGACTTGCGATAGGTCTGGCGAGTGCCTCAACCTACCCCTAGCCGCTCTTTCGCTGCGGCTTGGGGACAATCCCGAAATCTGGGAAGCCGCTTGCACCCCCGTGAAACGTACGGCCTGTCGCAAGATAGTGATCAAAGACAAAGACTCCGTTCCGAGAATTGCCCGATTGCAGACAGCGAAGGATCGCCGGATGACCACATTCCGGACAGGCGGCGCGCAGTCCATGATCTTCCAGAAGTTTTTGGATCCGCTTGGCAAACTCTTGATTCTCGCCAAGCGACCCGAAGCTCCATCCCTGAAATCCAGAGAGGTTTTTCTGGATGATCCGCTGAATCGTCTGCTGGTACGATGCAATCTCCAGTTCCAACTGAGTCAACTGCGGATCGATCGCTGCAATCGTTGGCTGCGGCAACCGAAGACGCCGCGTCAACCCTTCCTGTAGCGACTCCACCATCCCTTGAAGACTTTTCAGAATCGCCTGACGACGCCCCTGCATCAGAGGCACCTGGGCGGCCAGCACCAACTCCAACATCGCGAACGGCGTTTGCTGATGGCAAATCGGCGCG
>JBJSWM010000703.1:0-1141 GCA_046085865.1 Pirellulaceae bacterium | reverse complement strand
GCGTGTTGGTGGTGGCAGTCAACATCCACAGACCGTTGTAGTTACCGGAGTAAAGGACGTTGCTAGCGGGGCCAGAGAGCACACCCGTCGCAGCATTCCAAGAACCACCCGGTAGTGCTGGGTTGGTCTGAGTGGTGCTGTACTGGTAGTAATGGCCGGTGAAGGCGTTGGCGATCAAATTGTTCGATGCGTCATAAGCCTTAACCGTAACCTGCGACGCGGTGAACTCCAAGTCGGCGATGCCGACCGCAGACCCCTTAGGCATCGGTGCACCAATGAAGTCCCACTGGTCCTTGGCGACAATGGCACCGGTACCGTAGTGGTAGTACATCGAATTGGCACCGATTGGATTCTTGTACTGTGCTGGCCAAGTAGGATCCTTGACTGCAGCACCCTGCAACACGATGTTGTTGTTACGGTTCTTGGAGATCACATCGATCTTCACTTGACCATTACCAAATGGCTTGGTGATTTGACCGGTCTGAGTACCGGCAAACCCTGGACCATCCAACTGCACGAAATCAACCTGCCCTGCAGTCGCCATGCTGGCAACGCTCATTCCGAGCATCGCCACACAGCTCATGAAAAATTTCTTCATCCCCCACGCTCCCTTCTTGAAGCAACTAGTCGCTACACATTCAATCTGCGAAATGCACTTCGGAACAGCAAATGCAAGGATCGATTTGCAAGTTGTGTCCGTCAGAAAATATCCTTCGAATGGAAGCGTTCGTCAATAGATTTCGGCTGTTCAGAGGAAAAAAATAACCGGATTTGGACGCATTCACCCCACAAATAAACGAATTTCTTTTCGTTTTTCAGGTTCCCACCGAAGGGCGGCGAGTTGCCTTGAATCGCGACAACCTTGGAAATATACGGGATTCGCGTCCCCTAGAAGGGATAATCCGGTTCTGCCGACTGGAGAGTCTCAGGATCTTGGGCGAAGCCGAGCTTGGACGCGTCCGGGCAACCCTTGGATACGGAGAAACCCTTCGGCATCGGTTTGATTGTACGACCCACCCCCCTCCATGGTGGCAATCGCTTCATCGTAGCGACTTTGCGGGCTTTGTCGGCCGGCAATGAGGATGTTCCCTTTGTAGAGCTTCATTTGGATGGTGCCAGTGACCACTTGCTGAGCCTGACG
>JBJSWM010000702.1:0-13840 GCA_046085865.1 Pirellulaceae bacterium | reverse complement strand
CACGGAAACTTTCTTGACAGCCTTCTTGGTGGCGGTGGTTTTAGAGGAGGCGGAAGCAGCAACCTTCTTGGCCATGATGGAAGAGACTCCTGGGAAATAAGAAAGTGAAATCGACGGGCAGAACGGATCTATCGTGAGCTTACCGTCTTTAGCCAACGGCGTGTGCCTACCGTGGGGCTATTTCCAGCGACAGGCGAAAACCAAGTTTTGGGTCTGACTTAATAGAATTTTCAACCGCGAACTCCATCGTCGGAGGCTCTGACTGGGAAGCTTCGGTCCCAGGCTGCCACCAGGTATTTCCGACAATCGCGCGAAGCTGCTGGCTGGTGCTGGAGATCAGCTCGGGAGGCACAACACCGACCAAATCCTTTGGCAATTCCGGGCGTTCGTCGATCCACTCGGCAGGCAGGCCGTAAAGCCCTTCGATGCCACTATCGGTTTGGTCCCATGGCCCTTCGGGCCGAGCTCGTCGATAGGCTTCGTATTGGGTCGCGGGGGAGTCTTTCGACCACGGGCTCGGTCGGATCGAATTCCCCTGGATGGCCAGGATGAATTGATCTGCTGAGACCAACCGCTTACCCACCGTCTCCGCGAAAACCAATACTTCATCCAGGCTGATGTCGACGACCGGTTGGTCCATTTGTTCCGCAGAGATTCCCTTCAGTCCATCCCATTCCGGGAGGACCTGTTGGAATTGCCGGTGGGTGACTTCGCGACCATCGATCAGGAACGGGGCAACCACTCGCTCCTTTTCCCCCGCAACTCTTCCGGGCAACAGTTTCGGATCCCAGCTTCCACCCGGATGCTCGATCATCGTTACATCGGCCAGAGGTCTTGGTGGCAAGAGCGGCGGCAGTGTGATGAGTCCCTGAGCCGACTCCTGCCACGACCGGTGCGATGTTTGCAACCCATGGGCCTGGAGGATCGAGATCTGCTTGGGGGAGGGAATCTGCCGGTAGATCGACCGAATGAATCGACCATCCAGGTAGTCCATGCGATAGATGCCCGGATCCAGAAGCAATTCTTCGCCGGTGCGGCTTTCGATGGGCATCGTTTCGCGCACCGAAAATCCCTTAGCCGCCGCCACTGCGTCGGGTTCGATCAGGGTCCATTTCAGATCGCGCTGGCCGTACAGCGAGGGGAGGAGAACGCGGCGGCGACGGTCGGGTTTCCAGGCCAGCATCGTTCCAAGGCCGGTGGCCAGCACCGTTCCAGCGACGGCTGTGCTGCGAAGAAAGTTTCTCCGAAACATCCCCTTGGCCACGCGCCGGTCGATCGATGGATCGGCCAGCAATCGCTCGTCCCGCTGATAGCGCCGCAGATCTTCCTGAAACTCGCGGACGCTGGCGTACCGGTCCTTCGGATCCTTGGCGAGCGCTTTGAGGCAGATGGCATTGAGCCGCTGGTCGATCTCGGGGCGATGTTCCCTTGGTGCAATGAACTTGTGCTCGATGATCTTCTTAAAGATCTCCGGAGTCTTCCCGGAGAAAGGAATCTGACGCGTCAGCATCCAGTAGAGCAGCACTCCCAGCGAGTACTGATCGCTCGCTTCTCCCACCTTTGAGATATCCCCTTGGGCCTGTTCGGGAGACATGAAGGCAGGAGTTCCAACGCGACTGGTCCCAGAGGATCCCGTCTGCAATGCCCCCATCGATGTACTCAGTCCAAAGTCGATCATGTGGGGTAGGTTGTTGGAATCGACCAGGATGTTGTTCGGCTTGATGTCGCGATGCAACACCCCGTTTCGATGAGCTGCCGTCACCGGCTCGCAGACGCGAATGCACATCTCCACCGTCTGCTCAATGGTCGGCTCCACCGAAAAAACCCAGGCGGCCAAATGCGGGCCGTCGATCCAATCGGTGATGATGCAAAGCCGCCCATCCTCCTCGAAGATGTCGTGAACAGCAACGATCTGGGGATGTCGCATCTTGGCGGCGACGCGAGCCTCCTGAAGGAATCGGCGATTGGCTTGAGAATCGAGCTGAATTGTCTCTCCCTCTTCCGTCCGAGGGATTTTCATGGCGACCGTTTTTTCCAGCTGTCGGTCGTAGACTCGGTATACCGTTCCAAAGGATCCTTCCCCAAGAACGTCAACCTTCTCGAACCGTCGCCCTTCAGCGAACCACTGCTGGTCGTCGACCCAGTAAGCGGCCGTTGCAGCCGACTCGGTTCCCGCATGATGATGCCCACAGGCTGGGCAATCCCAAGAGCCAGAAAAACTGGCAGGAATCTGCGTTGCATCCGCAGCGCAATTGGCGCATTTCATGATCGGCTCCGCGACGCCATTTTTCAAAACCCCACTTTCATCCTAGGACTCGGCTCGGATGCCTTCAAGAATGATTCACAATTTTTGATCACGCGATTCCAAAACAAGAAACGCCGAGCGGTCCCACGAATGGCCTGCTGGAATGGGATAGTCGGCTGGACGTCGACGCGTTTCTTCCAGCGGGTAGGCGGACGAACCCAAGTCATCCATGCCGGATGACCCGAGCTTTCCGGTAGCTCCGTTTGAGCCCAATATCAGGCCATTTCGATCGATCCAGCGAGGGCTTGGCCACCGACTGCCCTCGCATTCGGGTGGATTGGAAACGGTTCGTCTCTGCCCTTCGTTTGGATCGTCGTCTATACTACACCGGTCGATCCTCAGCGGTACCGGCTGGCTCAGATTGTGAGCTGGCAGGGCTGCCATCGCCAAAAGGTTGAGATTTTGCGAGGGTGATCGATCGAGTCGACGGGATGTGAGGACAGACCGAGTCGACTTGCCCACCTAGCCGCGTCGATCAAACGATCGACAAGAGTGCTTCACACTTACGAATCCCTTTCGTTTTGTCCTCCCAACCCTTCGGTCAACAGCTCCATGGTCTCCCTCTTAGCCGGTCGGTGGAATTCGCTTCCTGCTCGGTTCCATTTCCGCAGAATGCATCGACTTTTGCTTGGATTGGCGGTAGTGCTTTCGGGCTGTCAGGAATCGCTCCAAGTTCGCGTTTACGAGATCCCCAAGGAGGCGAAGACGGCCTTGCCACAGCGTGAAGGGCCCTCTGCCAGTCAGCCCCGAAGGATTGTCGGCGCGGTGATCCCGCAGGGGGATCAGGTCCTGTTTCTCAAGGGGACCGATACCCCACAGCGGCTGGAGGGGACGTTACCTGCGGTGGAAGCATTGTGCCGTGGGCTGGTCTGGGATGGAGCGGGAACGCCTCAGTGGAAATTGCCTGAAGGGTGGGTGGAACTACCTGGTAGCGGCATGGCGATGGCCATCTTGGAAGGGCCACCTGCGGAGGGTAGCGGCGCACCCGTTCGCTGGACGGTGACCATGTTGGGGCGATCGGGTGAGTGGGAAAACTACCTGCAGGAAAATCTGAATCGATGGCGAGGGCAATTGAACCTCTCGCCGATCGATCTGGAGTCGTGGCGCAGCGGCTGGACGGAGGTGACCAGGGAGGGAAGCGACCAGCCGGCGGTGATCGTCGATCTGACGGGTACGGGTAGTGGAGGGATGTCCGGGAGCGGTCCGCGAGGACCGATGGGGTCGGGTGCATCCAGCAGCCAGCCCTCCCCTGCTCCATCCACCGCCGTTTCCAGTTCCAACCAACCTTCACCTACAGCCAAACAGACAGAAGGAGCCAAGGGGCCGGAGATCCGATACCAGACTCCCGAGGGATGGGAATCGCTTGGAGAGGGCCCCTTTCGGCTAGCGGCCTTCCGCCTTCCTGATGGCGACGCGACGCAAGGGGGCGCCTGCGAACTGACGGTGTCGCTCGCGAGGAACGATCCTCGGCAGAACGCTCAAATGTGGGTCGGTCAGGTCTCCCCAAACGCTTCAGAGGAGCAGCAGACGAAGCAATTGGACCAGATGCTGGCGGAGGCGAAAACATTCCAGCGAGGTCCCCATCGGGGAACGATCTACTGGATGTCTGCGGGCCAAGAACCAGGGGACGCTGCAATCTGGGTTGCCTCGATTCCCTACGCCGAAGGGACGATCGATCTGTTCGTCAAGGTGAGGGGAAGCCGACAGGCAATTGAGTTGCGTCAGGAAGAGGTACTTCGTTGGATCGAAAGTCTTTCGTGGGATCCACCGAAAACCGAATGATTGGCAGGTGATGGCAGGTACGGAAATGACGGTCCCAACGGCAGAATCCTCGACGCCCATGGGACCAGGATGCCGGAATCGACAGGAATCGGCGGAACGAATCATTCAGCCGAATTCGAATTTGTTCACTGAAATAAGCAGGTAACAGCGATGGCGACAGGAACCTGGGGCGATACGCGGACGGCAGCGAGTGCAAATGTCGACAACCCAGCGATCGGGCAACTGCTCTGGCGGGTGCTGAAGGCCATGGGATCGCTGAAGATCACCGTCGCCATGTTCTCGCTTGGAATCATCATCCTTTTCGTCGGCACCCTGGCTCAGGACGAAGAGCAACTGAAGGATGTTAAGGCGAAGTATTTTAATAGCTGGATCGCACCGGTGGATCTGGATGTGTTTTTGCCGATCACGATCTGGCCCGATCACGCAAGACTTCCCTTGACGATCCCAATCCCTGGCGGGGCGACGGTTGGCCTGGTGCTGCTGATCAATCTGATCGCCGCCAAGGTGACTCGGTTTTCCATGCAGGCCACGGGAGGCCGTTTTGCGGCTGGGCTTTTTTTCACCGCCCTGGGGTCCGCGCTACTGGGTCTGGTGGTCTGGACCGCTCACCAAGCCGACGGGTTGCAGGGGGAACCACCTTTTTCCTACGACTCGCTCTGGAAACTCTGCCTGGGATTGCTTTGGGTGCTTGCCGCAGCATCGCTGGTCGGTGTGCTGAAATGGCCATCCAGCACACGTCTAGGGCGGCAGGTGCAGTGGCTGACGCTAATTGTTCTGGCAGGAGCCGGAGTCTTTTACGCGGTTACGGGGGACCAGTACCGCATCAACGATCCAGGCCTTCGGATCGTTTGGCAGTTGATGAAAAGTCTCGTCGTCGGCCTAGTCTTCCTGGCCGGTTTTCTTCTGCTCTTTGGAAAGCGCGGCGGCAATGTCTTGATCCATCTGGGGGTGGCGCTGCTGATGCTGGGTCAGTTCATCTTTGGCGATCCGCAGATCGAAGAACGAATCAGTCTCTATGAAGGTCAGGCGGCCAGTGTGGCCTATCGAATTGACGAGTGCGAATTGGCGATCATCGATTCCAGTGGCCAGAAGGATCGCGTGGTCTCGATCGAATCACGTTTTCTGGAGCGGGCGGCCAGGACGGGAAAACCAATCGAGCATCCGGACCTGCCGGTCAAGCTGCTGGTCGATCGGTATTACGTCAACTCGGCGCTGGTCGATCTGAAGGATCTGACCGAGCAGTTGGCAACTGCCGGCAACGGGCTTTCGATCGGTGCCATGGAGAAGCCCAAGAGCGGCGGTGCCAACAGCGACGTGAACATCGCATCGGCGTACGTCACGGTGACGCCGAAAGCAGGGGGAGATTCTCTGGGCACCTTCCTGGTCAGTCAGTTCCTGCACGATGACGAGCTGACTCCGCGGGTGACATCGGAAACACTTCTTGTCGACGGCAAGCCGCTACAGATGCAGCTGCGATTCGCCAAGTCGGTCAAGCCCTACAGCCTACGCTTGGATGATGTGCAGCGGATCGACTACAGCGGCACCATGACGCCGCGCGATTACTCTTCGTTCGTCACCATCACCGACCAGCAGGGAGAGGGTCGTCAGCAGGGGCGCATCTGGATGAACAACCCGATGCGATACCAGGGCGAAACGTTTTACCAGAGCGGTTATGCGTCGGCGGAGGAAACGAAGATCGCCGAGAAGACGACGCTGCAGGTGGTGACCAACGCAGGCTGGCTGATCCCCTACGTCGCTTGCGTGCTGAGCGGACTGGGGATGCTAGTCCATTTTTCCGGGACCTTCGCCCGCTTTGCGCTCCGGTACGATCGCGTTGCCGGGGATGTCGCCGAGAGTTCGGCCAGCGCCGTCGATCCTGCAAAGATGGTGGCTCGCTGGCGCAGTGCCGCTCGCCAAGCCTCCCGAGGCCCTGTGCGGTGGGCGATCCCTTTGTTGGCGTTGCTATTGGCCGGTTTGTGGATTGGTTCGAAAGCAAGAAAGCCATCGGTGGAGCCGCGGCAATTCGACTGGTATTCGGTCGGTCAGATTCCGATGCAACACGAAGGGCGGGTCAAGCCGCTCGATAGCGTCGCCAGGAATCTGCTGCAAGCGGTCTCCAACAAAGCGGAAGTGAGAAGCTCTTCAGGGGAGAAAATCCCTGCCAGCCGCTGGCTGATGGGTCTGATGTCCGAAGACGCCGCAATGCTTCGCGTTCCCTGCATTCGGATCGATGCCAAAGAGGTGCTCGATGCGCTGGGCTTGGAGAATCGCGAAGGGCATCGCTATAGCTACGAAGAGGTGGCGCCGGGCATCGGAGCCATTCGGGAGGAACTGCGATCGCTAGATCCAGAGAATCAGGCGAAATGGACTTTCGCGCAGAAAAAGAAAGCGGAGCTAAGCAGCCGCTTTGGAGTGATGGAACTGGTGCGGTTCGCCTATCGCCCCGATCTGCCTCAGGTCCCCGCTGGAGCCCAAGGGGAGGAGGCGCAGGAGCAGTTCCAAAGGGACTTCCGACAGGTCTTCGCAAGGGTGCAGATGATCGAACAGGCCAACCCACCCGGAATCATTCCACCGGCAGCTCCCAAAGAGGAAGCGAAGGGGAAGGTGGTCAGCCCCGAGCGATGGCAGGCGTTTGGGCCAGCGATCTTTACTGCATTCGCGTCCCGATTGATGCAGATGGAGGCGGATCAGACCGGAGTCTTGGCGTTCGCCGACATGGTGGATGCCTTGCGAGCCGACGATGCCAGGAAATTCAATGACCAAGTCGATAAGTTCAAGCGATGGATGGCCGAGTCCAATCCGGAAGGGGTGCGGATGAAGAAAGCGGGGTTCGAAGCGTGGTACAACCACTTAAGCCCCGTCAATTTTTCTGCGACACTTTATGTCGTGATCGCACTAGTCTGCCTAGCCAGCTTTTTGATCGCTAGGCACCCGCTGAGGCGTTATGCGTTCTGGTTTTGCGTTGCCGCGTTTGCGCTGCATACCTTTGCGATCGGAGCGCGCATTTACATTTCCGAACGGCCGCCGGTGGTCAACCTCTATTCCTCCGCGGTCTTCATCGGTTGGTCGGTGGTGCTAGCCGGTTTGATCATCGAAGCACTCTACCCGATCGGGGTTTCGCTGCTGGTCGGTGCGGTCACTGGATTTCTGACGCTGATGGTGGCTTATGGACTGGATACCAGCGACACCATGCCGGTGCTTCAGGCCGTGCTCGACACTCAGTTCTGGTTGGCCACGCATGTGGTCAGTGTGACGCTGGGGTATGGCGCGACCTTCTTTGCTGGGGCGCTGGGGATCGCGTGGATCGCGGTGGGACTGTGGGGCCTGGTGGGACGCAAAGATGCGATGCGCGAAGCGACGCTCCAGGCGACTCAAAAGCTGCTCGACCGCATCACCTACGGCGTCGTCTGCTTTGCCATCCTCTTCAGCTTCATCGGGACCGTTCTGGGTGGGCTATGGGGGGATGACAGTTGGGGCCGTTTCTGGGGTTGGGATCCGAAGGAAAACGGTGCCTTGATGATCGTGCTTTGGAATGCCATCCTGCTCCACGCACGCTGGGACAAACTGGTGACGACTCGAGGCTTTGCACTGCTGGCGGTGGCGGGGAATATCATCACCGCATGGTCTTGGTTCGGCACCAATCAGCTAGGCATCGGGCTGCACAGCTACGGATTCACCAATGGAATCCTGATGCTGCTGGGGGGATTCGTGTTGAGCCAACTGGGGATCATTCTGGTGGGTGCCACGCTGCTGGGCAAACCGCGGGTAGAATCTGCTTGATGGCATCCCAGTCCCGAAGCTTTTAGCCGGAGGCCCTTGCCACTCCATCTGGGAGAAGGGCAACTGGATTGTGATACGTTTGCGGGAAGTCCTGAAGCGGAGAGGAACTTGCGGTTGATCCATGGCGATCATTGAAATCGAGAATCTGGAAAAGACCTATCAGGTTTATCAGAAACCGGAAGGGCTGGGTGCATCCCTGAAGGGGCTTTGGAAGCGCGAGTACCGAACCGTTCAGGCGGTGCGGGGTGTCAGCCTGAGGGTGGAGGCTGGGGAACTGGTCGCTTTTCTCGGTCCCAATGGTGCCGGTAAGACCACCACCTTGAAACTTCTATCCGGGGTCATCTACCCCACCTCCGGCACCGCACGGGTGATGGGCTACATCCCCTGGGAGCGAGACGACAGGTATCGCCGACGATTTGCGCTGGTGATGGGCCAGAAGAACCAGCTCTGGTGGGACCTCCCGGCTCAGGAATCGTTTCGGCTGCATCAGCAGATTTATGGGATCGACCCGGAAGCGTTTCGCAAGACGCTGGGGGAGCTGACAGAGCTGCTGACGTGTGGCGAGTTGCTGGGGCGACCGGTTCGCGAGCTGTCGCTAGGGGAGCGGATGAAGATGGAGCTGATTGCGGCGCTGCTGCATTCTCCAGAGGTGCTGTTCTTGGATGAGCCAACGATTGGCCTGGATGTGGTGGCGCAGCACAACATCCAGCAGTTCCTGAAGCAGTATCAGGCCGATCGCAAAATCACCGTCCTTCTGACCAGTCACTACATGAAAGACGTCGCAGCTCTTTGCAAGCGGGTCATCGTGATCGCGAAAGGAACGGTTCAGTACGACGGATCGTTGACGGGGATTATCGATCGATTTTCTGCTTCCAAGCGCATCACGGTGCAGCTGGCCGAGGGGCAGAGCAGCCAGGGTTTGGAGCGGTATGGGACGGTCGTCAAAGAGGAATTGCCTCGCGTCCAGATTCAGATCCCCAGAGGGCAAGTCTCCCGCGTGCTGGCCGATCTGCTCGAACGATACACTGTCGAGGATGTGGCGGTGGAGGATCCACCGCTGGAGGAAGCGATCGCGGGGTTCTTTGCCGAAATGGGGGAAGGCCAGGGATCGGCGGGTGCATCGGCCGAAGGCCGGAATCGTTGACAGGCAGGGGCGAGTGACTTAGGCAACCAGGTTTGACAGGACAGCGTCCAGCGGGCAACGGGGGAAGGCGTGATGAGCGAAGGAGTGGCCACCGGATGGAGAGGGCGTGTGAGCGCCTGGTGGACCATTCTGCGGATTGCTCTAGAGGAACGGCTGGTCTATCGCGGCGATTTCGCTTTAGGGACCCTGATGCGTTTCCTGCCGATCATCACTCAGATATTTCTCTGGTGGGCGGTGTTTGAAACGGTTCCTGTGGGGGCCGATGGCAAGTCGCGGCTGGTGGGCTATGGCTTTAGCGACATGGTCGCCTACTATCTGCTGACGATGTTGGGGCGGGCTTTTTCCAGCATGCCTGGACTTGCGACCGGCATTGCTCGGCAGATTCGGGACGGGGAAGTGAAGAAGTACTTAGTGCAGCCGATCGATATGCTCGGCTTTCTCTTCTGGGCTCGGGTGGCTCACAAATTGGCCTACTATTCGGTGGCGGCGATCCCCTTTGGCATCGTCTTTTTCCTTTGCCGTGGGTACTTCGAGCGGGGTTGGCCGGCGGCTCCTTACCTGGCTGCCTTCATCGCGTCGCTGCTGATGGCTTTTGTGCTTGGCTTTTTGGTCGAGGCCTGTTTGGGACTGGTTGGCTTCTGGATGCTGGAGATCTCCTCGCTGCTGTTCCTCTACATGCTCTTCAGTTTCTTTCTCTCCGGCCACATGTTTCCGCTCGACATGCTGCCGCAACCGATTGCAACGATCGTCAATTTCCTGCCGCTGAAGTACCTAGCGTACTTTCCAGCGACGGTGTTTCTGGAGAAGGTGCCAATCGATCGATTGGGATGGGAACTGATGGTGCAGGCTCTTTGGACCATGCTGTTTCTCTGGTTGGCTCGCACCATGTACCTGCGCGGGGTGCGGCGCTACAGTGGTTTTGGTGGTTGACAGGGAACTCAAATCTTCGCGGGCGGGAAGTGAGGGATGGATGTCGGAGTCGAAGGAGGGAAAGACTTCCTATTGGGGAGTTTTTAAGACATTCGTCCGCAACAGTTTGGTGCGCGACATGACGTTTCGGGCGAATTTCCTCCTGGAGTGTATCTCCAGCGCATCATGGACTCTGATGAACGTCGGCTTTTACTTGATCCTGTTCCAGCATGCGCCGTCGATCGGCGCCGCGACCGGATGGGGGCGATCGGAGTTTTTCATTTTTTTGGCGACGACCTGGATGATCAATGCGATCGTCCAGACCTTTTTTATGCCGAATGCCCAGGAGTTCAGCGAGCTGATACGGACGGGAGGACTTGACTTCGCGCTGCTCAAACCGATCGACACGCAGTTCTTGATCTCCTTTCGAAGGATGGACTGGTCGGCGCTGTCGAATTTGGTGGTGGCGGTTTTACTGCTGGGGGTCGGGATGTACCAGTTGTCGCAGCGCAGCGATCCATTGTGGCAGCCCACCCCCTGGGTTGTGATCCTTTATCCGTTCTATCTCTTTTGTGGTGTGGCGATTCTTTACAGCATCATGACGGTGCTGGCTGCGACTAGCATTTGGCTAGGGCGCAACCAGAGCATCTATGACTTTTGGTTTTACATCACCAATTTTTCACGCTACCCGGCGGAAATCTATCAGCGCGGGTGGGGCTACGCGCTATGGGGAATCTTCACCTTTGCGATTCCCGTGCTGGTGGTGGTCAACGTCCCGGCTCGACTGCTGGCTCAGCCTCTGCAGCCACGAGCCTCCTGGGAACTTCCGATGGCGGCCTTCGCGGTGGTTGCTGCGTTAGGCTGCCTGTTTGTCAGTCGACGGATTTTCCAGCGAGCGTTGGCCAGTTACCGAAGCGCCAGCAGTTGAGCGGTCGGATTGGGAACCGTAGGGGCGATTGGCATCCAGCACGACGCGGGCTTGGCATACCAGATCGTGGAATGTCGTCCGCTCGGGGGTAATAAAGAAGCAGGAGAAGTCGAAGATCACGAACGTCAGCAGCGCGGCATCGATCAGATGATCGACCCCGGTCCAGAAGAGTCCTAGTAGGGTGGCCAGCGGCAGCAGCCACGCCAGGGCACATCGCATCAGCTCTCGAAAAAAACGCCGCTCGGGACGAAGCGGCAGGCCATGAGGATCGATGGTGCGTAGCTGGAAGAGGTAGCCTCCCAGAGATCGCCAGCCGTTGCGAATTGCGGAGAGATAGAAGACAGGGATGATCAGCGCGAGTACGGCCAGTAGCGGAATCCCCCAGGAGAAACGCCCCGATTCATCCAGCACTCTCAGGGCGATGATTCCGATGACGAAGGGCGCGAAGAAGGTCAACAGCATCGCTTGATCGAAGAGGTAGGCCATGGCGCGGGGCGCGAATCCGGCGGTGGTCATCTTCACTGGAACGATTCCATGCAGATCGTCTAGCAGGGCTGCATAGTCTGCATACCGCGAGGATGGCTGCTTGGCCATCAGTCGCGTCAGGATGCCTCGCGTCGCCTCCGGGATTCCTGTGGGCCAACTGGACGGGAAGTCGATCGGCGCTTCCTGGATCTTTTGCAGCCACTGCCGGATCGACCCACCTTCCAGTTTGTAGGGCAGGCGTCCAAAGAGCATTTCAAAGAGGGTGACACCCAAGGCATACATGTCGCTTTGAATGGTGGGCGTGTCCCCGACGGTCAGCTCGGGGGCCATATGCGAAAGCGTGCCGGAGATTTTTTCGCTTTCCATTGGCAGATGTGCCATGCGCGCTAGACCGAAGTCGGAAAGTTTGACCTGCTGGGGGCCATGCAGCATCAGGTTGCTGGGTTTGATATCGGCGTGGACGATGCCGAAATGCTCTGCATGCTGCAATGCCTCGACCACCTGAATAGCCATTCGAATCGCTTCGCCGAACTCCAGTGGACCGGTCGCCAGTCGATCGGACAAATTGGGACCTGACAGAAGCTCCATCGCGAGGAATGGAAAGGTCTGATGGTGTCCCACATAGTAGATGGTGATGATGTTGGGATGGTTCAGCCGCGCTTGCGCCACTGCCTCACGCAGCATCGCTTCGGTTGCCGGGCGTACCGAATCTGGGTCGTCAATTGGACGCATCAGCTTCACCGCGACGTAACGCTGTAGCGACGTGTCGAGCGCTCGGTAAACCGTACCCATGCCACCTCGCCCCAAAAGGGACTCCAGCTGGAAGTGGCCCAAGGACATCCCGATCCAGGGATCCTCCTGCTCTTCCTCGTGGATCACGGTGGCATGACGCAGATCCCCGTGGGTGACTGTCTGTAACAGTGCGTGCCGAAGCGCCTCGGCGCGAACCGGACGGTTGCATGTCGGGCAGACGCCACCGTCTTCCAAGTCGACTTGGTAGCTGGTGCCACACGCGCAACGGTAAACCATCCGCTCCAGGAACAGATCCTCTGGAGCGGGATCGATGGGGCGATCCAGTTCAGGCGTGGAGTCGTGAGAGGTCATACGTTAGGATTGTATCGCACCGGAGGAAGCCGACGGGCCGATCCATTCCCTCCGGTCTTTGGAAAACTTCTGGAGCTGATGGTGGCGACCATCGGCCATGCCTACCTGCGAGTTGGCCATGATCCCGATCGAACAGCTTGCCTTGAATTTTCCCACCCCCACCCTGGTTGTCGATCAGAAGGCGGTTCTGGAGAACATCGAACGGATGGCGGAGTATGCAAGCCGGCACCAGCTGCGCCTCCGTCCCCATACGAAAACTCACAAATCAAGACAAATGGGGCAGTGGCAGTGCCAGTCGGGAGCGGTCGGTTTGACGGTCGCCAAGGCGGGAGAGGCGGAGGTGATGCGGGATGCTACCGACGACCTTCTGGTGGCTTATCCAGCTGCCGGAGCGGCCAGATTGGAGAAGTTGGCCCAGTTGGCGGGGCGAGCGACATTGCGGGTGGCAGCCGATTCGAAGCCATGCCTGGAGGGGCTTCAGCTAGCCGCGGCGGCGGCTGGATCCACCATCGGAGTCCTTCTGGATTTGGATGTCGGGTTCCATCGGACTGGAGTCGAAACGGTGGGTGAGGTGCTGGAGCTGGCGAGATTTGCTGCCACCTGCCCACAACTGCGGGTCGATGGCATTTTCTGCTACCCAGGACATTTGATGCCCGACTCACCAGACGAAGAGTGGGAGAGAATTGAACGGCTGGTGGGAGAAGCGGTTGCCGCCTTCGATCGCGATGGGTTCGACCGCCGCATCGTCTCGGGCGGCTCCACCCCAACCGCCATGCTGACCCATCGCAATCGATGGATCACCGAGTTTCGGCCTGGGACTTACATCTACAACGACATGAACGAAGTTCGGCTGGGAGTGGCCACCCTGTCCCAGTGTGCAGCAACGGTGGTCGCGACCGTGGTCAGCCACAGTGGACGGAACCACTTCGTCGTCGATGCAGGGAGCAAAACACTATCCAGCGACCGCTGTGGACCGGCCCCTGACAGCGGTTTTGGACTCTGGCCCGATCAGCCCGAAGCGAAAATCGTGCGGCTGACGGAGGAACATGGGGAGGTGGTTGTCCCAGACGGCACGCCGCTGCCTCCAATCGGTTCGCGCATCCAGATCATCCCAAACCACATCTGCGTCTGCGTCAATCTGCAGGACAACTTCTGGCTCTGGGATGGCTCAACCGCTCATTCCATCCCTGTCGACGCACGCGGCAAGTTGCTCTAGCCAGACCAATCCCCCACCAACGGAGGTTTTTGCAAGCATTTTCCCAATCGGTGCCACCCACCAATTGCGCTTTTTGCAAGCATTTCCCTAATCGGTGCCAGGCACCGTTTGAGGATTTTTCCCTGCATGGCCGGGACTGCTATGCCACAGGCCAAGATTCGCAAGCATTTTCCCAATCGGTACCAC
>JBJSWM010000701.1:0-891 GCA_046085865.1 Pirellulaceae bacterium | reverse complement strand
TTGACGCTCGGTGTGCTCTGCCGGCTCATGGAACTCGGCCGCATCGACTTGTTGAGACGGGGCACGTTCCTAAGTGCAGGAACCGACGGAGAAGATGGCCCTACCAATGCTGCGGGAGCTTGGATCGATCAGTCGGCTTGGACGGCCGCGCAGCAGTTGGGACTCGACCCCTTTGATTTTCTCGACCGCTGCGATGCCTATTCGTTCTTCGATCAGATCGGAACGCTGTTCCACTCTGGTCCAACCCGCACCAATGTCTGCGACCTAAGGATCGCTCTCTCCACTACTCAATGACACCCGTCTTGACCGCCCAGACCGCTGCCGCAGTTCGGTCGGGAGCATTCAGCTTCCGGAGGATGTTTTGCACATGCTCCTTGACCGTCTCGACGCTGATATTCAGCGACATTCCGATCTCTTTATTGCTCAAACCAAGAGCGATATGTCGGAGCACCTGGCGCTCCCGGTTGGTTAGTGGCATTTCCCGGTATTCTCCCCCTCGTTCCTTCTTTCGTTCCATGGTCGTCTGCACTTCATGGAAGACACTCGTCTCCGGCGCCTGCTCGAACCGTGCAGCCCTCCGGATCGCATCCAGCAGTTCGTTTGGTGCCGATCCCTTCAGCCCATAATCGGCGGCCCCCTTGGTGACTGCGCGCGCGATGTAGGTGGGGTTGTTGTAGGTGGAAATCATCACCACTGGCAATTTCTCGTGCTTCCTACGAAGCGTTTCCAAAATGGACAGCCCGTCTTCGTCCCGCATCCGAACGTCGATCAATGCCACATCCGGCTTCAGTTCGTCCACCATTCGGAGAAAATCTTCTCCGTTGCCGGCGCTCCCCACCACTTCGATTTCTGTGCCACGGGCAATGGCCGCCAGTCCCTGACGCACCACCT
>JBJSWM010000700.1:0-3523 GCA_046085865.1 Pirellulaceae bacterium | reverse complement strand
ACTGTCACCTGAACATCAAAGACGACTCGGCAAGATTATCTCGGCAGGCGCACCACAAGAGTGCTTTCCAACCGATCTCTGGACATATAAGCGAATCACCGAAGTGATTTGGAAGCGACTCAAGATTCGGTACAACCATGACCACGTTGGCCAGATGCTTCATGGACTTGGGTTCTCTTGCCGGAAACCAGCCAAGCAGGCGACGGAGAAAGATGAGAAGGCATCGCGAGACTGGCGGAAGAAGGAATAGGCTCGCATAAAAAAGGACCACCGATCCGGAAGCTAGCCCTGTTTTTCATGACGAATCTGGATCAATGCCGCAACCGCTGACGAGGCGTAGGTGAGCGACAACCAAGACGCTCATCCTTGAGGCATGAGATCGTCAAGACCGACTGTCGGTAATCAGCGCCGTGGTTTGGGAACCCTACCGCCACAATAGTTTGCAGCTTAGCTCCAGAGTAAGCTTCTCATTGCCAACGCAGGAAGTTTGTTCTGGTTCCTGATGGACCTACGCCGGGACCTGAACAACCGCATGGTCGTGAAAAGATCTCGACGGAATGCTCATCGCAAATCAGATCGAGAGATGCGGGAACTGGAGTTGCCCTCCATCCAATTCGATTACCCACCACCCTATTGTTCGGATCTCAATCCAGGCGAAAACTTAGGATCGACGATCCAATAGGGGAGGAAGTCCATGCAACGAAGCCGCCGCCGGTGCGTGGCTCACTTTTAGAACCGGGGTCTCCGGCCGCAACGGTAACTTCGGGCGATCGACTCCACATCGCTTGGCTTGTGGTGCTGTCCGTTGAGCGATCTAGCTTCGAAAGGTGTGAAGGACATCCTCTTCGGCATGGAGCAGATAGTCTTCCGTCAGTTCACTATGGCTCAGCCAGCGCCGATTGCCGGCGTCGATCGCTTCGGTTGTTAGGTCCCCTGAGTACCAGTGGAGCAGGACGCCAATCGACTTAGCGTGGCCGCCATCGAGAACCGAAGCGATGAATTGAACCCATCGCTGTAGTTCGATGTGCTGTCCGGAGAGCCTGCTTGCCGTTTCCTGTTGCTTTCGGGCAGAGCCTGCCTTGGACTGCTCGCCGCACTGCCCCTTCATCGCCCTGGGGTGCCATGGTGGCGGTGATGTAGTGACACAACGTAGACTCCCGATCGAAGTGGATCACAAGGGCCACAGCGCGATAGCGGGGAATGCGAAGAAAGCAACCTCTGCCGAGTTTGACCGCATTCTCTGAGAAAAAAATACTGCGTTCGAGGAAAAAACCGAGAAACTTTCCCCGCTTCGTTGGGTTAGTGATTGCATGCCGAAAAACGAATCGCTCGACCGTTGGTGGCGATCGAGCGATTCTAGCCAATCCCCCGGGAGGCTCCGGAAGAAGGTTGGCTTTAGTTTAGCGCCTGGGGTGCGCGATGTATAGATTTCGTCCCGATCTTTCTGTATTCGGACGCCGCATCGCCATCTTGGCAAAGCATTTTACCACCACCTGAAAGGGGGTGGTGCATGTGGTTGCCTCGTGTTGTTCTGGCGAGTGTTCTTGTGCTGCTGACAGGTCTGACTTTTTTCAACCTGACATCGGGTTCGGTGCTGACGTGGTCCGGGACAAGTCTTCGGGGAATCGCGGCGGTTGGTGCGGTAAAGCATCTGGAGGCGACCAGCGAAACCCAACTGCGGCAACTCAATCAGCTTGTCCATCTTTGGGTCGAGCACAGTGAGGGGCTTCGGGTCGGGCCGGAGACCAACTGGGTGCAGTGGCTGCTGGGGACTCTTTACCCACCTGCGGCCAGGAGTCAATTGGCGTCGCACATCCTGGCTACTGGGCAAGGGGATTGTTCGGAACGAGCGGCGGTGCTGCAGGCGATTTTGCTCCGGCGCGGCATCGCCAGCCGTTTGGTTGGACTGGGCGGCCATGTGGTGCTTGAGACTCAGCCGTTCGATGGCAGGTCGCTGGTTCTCGATCCGGACTATGGTGTCGAGTTTCCTGGTACGGTCGCCAAACTCTCAGCGGGGCAACGGGACGAGGAGGTGCGAAGTACGCTGGCATCGGCTGGGGCTTCGGAATCCCAAATCCAACTCTATCGGGAAATCCTTTATTCGCTGCAGGACAATCAGGCAATGGACTGGAACGAGCCGCTGAGCCCAAGATTGTTCTGGCTGGAGCGGATGGCGCAGGGCGTGGTGCAGGTGGCTTGCTGTGGGATGATTTTATTTTTGATCGGGACGATTCGGTGGTGAGCCATTCTTCAGGTTGCTCCCCCTACTGTCATTGCAGCTCGATCATTCCACGTCCCGCCATGGAGCGACCTTTTGTCTTGCGATAGAGACCGGGTGTGGTACCGAAATGTTTGCGGAAAGCGACCTGAAGATACTCTGGGTGCTCGAAGCCACATCGGGAGGCGATTTGTTCGATCGAACTGCTCGAATCGCGAAGGAGGCTGGCGACTCGTTCCAGCTTCTGGCTGAGGATGGCGGCATGCGGCGTTCGCGCTGTTGCCAATTTGAACCGCCGCTCCAGGATGCGACGACTGACGGAAAAATGCCTGGCGACATCTTCCACCTGGATTCCCTCGCACGCATGCTCGCGAATCCACTTGGCCACCTCGGCGATCCAAGGATCGTCTACCGCCAGCACATCGGTCGATTGCCGCGTGGCGACGCCTAAGGGAGGAAGTAGCAGTGGCTGACCGGGAATCGCTGCCCCCCGCAGCATGTCATCGAGCAATTGGGCGGCGCGGTAACCGGCTTGGACAGCATCTGGAATGACACTGGAGAGAGAAGGAGAGGATAGATTGCAGACCAGGGAGTCGTTATCGACCCCTACCACCGCCATCTCCTCAGGTACAGCGATCAGAAGTTCGCGACAAAGGTCGAGGATGCGACGAGCCTGGATGTCGTAGCTGGCCATGATTCCGATGGGGCGAGGCAGGCTGGTCAGCCACTTGGCCAGTCGCGATTTCTCCTGCAGCCAAGAACGGGACGTGTGCAACGGAGGATCGGGATAGGCCCAGAATTTGGCCTGCTTGCTGGCGACGAATTGCCGAAATGCCTCTCCACGCCAACGCGACCAATTGAACTGCGGTTCCCCGCAATAGGCCAGTTGCGTAAATCCACGCTCGAGAAGATGCTGAGCGGCCAGTTCAGCGACCTTTCGGTCATCGGTTTCCACCCAAGGGATCCCTTCGATTTTCCGAGCGGCACTGACGTCGACGACAGGCAAGCCTGTTCCTTGGACAGCCCGAGCGATTGCATCGTTTTCGATGCGTGCGATCAGCCCGTCACCGCGCCATCGTCGCAGCCATTGCGGCGGCAGCGCCCCCCGCTCTTGCTCGGGAAGATAGACGCTCCAAGCGTCTCGCTCCCGCTGGAACTCGATGATCCCGCGGAGCAACCCTCGCGCGTAGGCATTGGAAGTTTCGATGAGAAGCGCCACAGCCGGTCTTTTGGACATGATCACACCTGCTCAGCCATCGCCGCCGGGAGGCTCGATGATCGACGGCATGCGATCCCCATCATCTG
>JBJSWM010000699.1:0-2242 GCA_046085865.1 Pirellulaceae bacterium | reverse complement strand
ACAACCGAATCGGCGATGTATCGAATCGCATTGAAGGGGACGACTTCCGGCGGGTTGAACAACAAGGTGTCATGGAAGGGAGATATGTCGGCAGGATCCCCAATGAACTGTGCTGTCCCAGCTTTGTTGGCAGTCAGCGTGATGGTGAACTGCAGCAACTCGCCATTGCCAAGGCTTGCCGTGCCATTCTGCACCGAACCGACTTCGTTAATCAGGTTCTTGTTCCGGATGTCCCCGCTGACGACTTGGTTGTAGTTGGAGCTCCAGACCACATCAAAGCCCAACGCATTGCCGCTGGAGTTGACCGAGACAAGTCCCGAATCGTAGAGAATATCCTGGAAAGCCGCGAAGACGCCCAGATCCGATCCGACCGATCGGAGATCCTGAACGTAGCCACGCAACTGGAACTTACTGCCCACCGCCACCTGGTCTACAGGAACGCCGTTCAGGTCGGTCACCTCCAATCGCATTTTCACCTGATCGTCAGCGGAGGCTGATCCCACCTGAAGGGTGACGCGAGCGATGGAGCTGAAGCCTCGGGGATCCTGGATCATGTAGGTGAACTGATCGGTACCGGAAAATCCGGTATTGGGCGTGTAGAGAACGACGTCATCCGTCGGAGTTGTCGTTCCCTTGTCGTCGATCGACGCAGTCCCATTTAGCGGCTGGGTGACGTTGATCAACCGAATCGATCCCGTCGTTCCGGCGCTGTCGTTTCGAAGAACGTTGATCACGTTGTCAAAGCTGTTGACGTTCAAAGGAGCGGCCAGGGAGTCGTCGACCGCGAACGGGAATTCGAACCCGTTGCTAACCACTTCAATCGTTGTCCGACCAAACCGAATCTGCTCGACCGGAACCGGGGAAGCGGGGGTGTTGAACAGGAGCGTATCGGTGAACGGAGGCGAATCGGCAGGGTCTCCGATGAAATCGACCAAACCAGCAGCCAGTGCGTCGAAGGTGATCGACGCCAGCAGCAGCGGATTGGGCTCATCCATCGACGGATTGCTGGTGAAAGCCCCCATATCGTTGATGACACCTGGAACATCGTTCGTGCCTCGCTTGCCCAGCTGGTAGGACGGGCCAAAGGAGACCTTGAAGTTCAAGGGGTTGCTGCTGTCGGCAGATGGGGTCACCAGCGAAGAATTGTAGAGGAGATCAAGGTAAGCCGCGAACACACCGGGCGCGACCACAAATTGGTCGGGAGCCCGCAGGTCGTCGACAAAGACGTTGACCTTGAATTGGCTTCCCTGCTGGACGGCCGAGACTGCATTGCCGGCCATGTCGGTGACCTGGAACGTCAGTCCGACCACATCATCGTTGCGGGCACCCGGGAGGGTTTGGACCGTCACCGTCGCGGTGGTCAAATTCCCAGATGCATCGCTGGCGGTGTACGTGAACTGCTCGGTGCCGCCAAAGTTGCGTCGAGGCGTGTAGCGGATGCTTTGGTTGCCGGAACCGATCGTCGCTGTCCCGCCCTGATTGGGCGTAGAAACCGATACGATCTGAAGGGCTCCCCCCTTACCTTCCACATCATTGGCAAGAACATTCAGTGGGAAGCTGACGGTGTTGGTCGCGACATCATAGGAATCGTCAACCGCCACCGGCTTGTCGAAAGAGAACGAGATGGTCATCGTCACCGTGGCGGTATCGGTTTCGCCAAGCGAATTTCGGATACGGTAGGTGAATGTTTCCACCCCGACGAAACCGTTGCGGGGCGAGTAGAGAATCCCGTTCTTGGCGGTATTGATCCGGATCGTGCCACCCTGGGAACCACCGGAGAATGAGATGATCTCAAGCACTTCGCCAGGAAGCTTGAAGTCGTTGGCGAGAACGTCCAGCGGGTTGTTCAGGGAGTTTCGGCCGACAGTGAACGCGTCATCGACGGCGATGTTCAAAGAATCGACCAAAAGAACCTGATAGTCTTCGACTTCGCCAGTCTGCGAGCGACCGGTGACGGCAACGTTGGTCTCCTGGGCCATCCGGAAACGCATGTAACTGGTCCCCAGCTTCGCGCCCGTTGGGATGGCGAAGGTGACCACGTTGCTACCCGCGACCAGCAGCTGATTCTTGATCAACTGCTCCCCGGCATCATTCCAATCGCCGTCGCCGTTCACGTCCAGCCACGCATGCAAATAAGCATTCTGCCCAGTCGAGTTGGTCAGGAATGCATCCAGCTTGTTGTTGGCATCGCCGACGACCAGCGGACGCAGGAAGGTGATCCCGTCTTCGTCGTCGATCACCA
>JBJSWM010000698.1:0-10886 GCA_046085865.1 Pirellulaceae bacterium | reverse complement strand
GAAAAGGATCGATCGCCGGGAGAGCGAGTGCGAGGGTACATTCCCTTGAAGAAGGCAATGACCCATTTGCTGTGAATTGCCTGGATTGACTTCCATGGGTTCTTCTCATCCCTGCGAGGCGATGCACTGGTCTGCAGATTTGGACCGGATGGCTGGCGAAATCATTTCCACACCAACATTCCAAGGGCCATTCCTCTGTATCGACCCCTGCTCCCGACGATTTCCGGGAGATTTAGGTCACTAGGAGAGTTCTACTCAGGCATCGCAGCTTGATTTAGCAAGCATCTCAAATTGCGACGCATGCGGTCGGTTGAGGGAGGATGTTTGAAAAAGTCGCTGTGCCGAACGACTTTTTTTCAAGAGACTTCGGGTGACAAATGGTTCGTTTTTCCAGGAAGGGAGCCAGTGAGCCGCGATTATTTTCGGACAGTTGGTTTTTCGTCCACTTTGGCACTTTGTTTGCGACAGTGAACTTTGGCGTTGGTCAAAGCGTCTGATGTGACACAGGGCCGACAATCGGTTGAAAAGGATTGCGGTTGGTGTTGCAACATCCGCTCAGGATGAGCGGGTGTACCAGGAAGGGTCGGTCGGATGGCGGTTTGGAACCGCAGGGATCATCCGAGCGATTTTTGCGGCGAGGGAGGAAACAAACGATGCATAGCGACTACAAGATTGCGTTGATGCGAGAACTTCGGGACCAGCAGGTCCGTTTTGCCCCTCGGGGGAAGCGGATTGAGCAGGCGGATCGAGCGGAGAAGCTGTTGGCCGAGCTCCAGCCGGACCGGGAGTATCCGTTTGAGTTTCTCTTTTACCGCGTCACCGACCATCGTCCAGAGGACGTAGCCCGTCAGTTGATCCGCGGCGAGGATGCGGTTCATGATCTCCGACTTTTTGTCGAGGACATCACCGACTCGCTGAACATGCGGATTGACGAGATGCCCGAGCAGGTGCATACGGTGGAATCGCTGAGCAAAATGTTCAACGTTTCCACCAAGACGATCGCAAGGTGGCGTGATCAGGGGCTGGTTAGTCGCCGCTTTGTCGCCGATGGCCGCAAGAGGATTGGTTTTCTCAACAGCAGCGTCGAGCGGTTTGTGGCGGGGAATCGCGAGCGGGTGGCCAGGGGAGAACGATTCAGCCAAATGACCGAAGAGGAGCGAAGTGAGATTGTCGAGCGGGCGAGGGTCTTGGCGCAGGAAGGGGCTGGGCTGATCGAGGCATCTCGGCGGATCAGCCAGGTCATCGGACGCAGCATCGAGGCGATTCGCTACACGCTGAAGAATTTTGACAAGTCCAATCCGACCATGGCTGTTTTTCCTAGCATGAAGCAGTCGCTCAGCATCGACGACCGCAAAGCGATCTTCGCGCAGTACCAGCGGGGAGTCAGCATCGCGACGCTCAGCAAGCGGTATCGCCGCAACCGGAGCAACATTGTGCGCCTGGTCAATGAAAGCCGTGCGCATCTCCTAACGGAGCTACCGCTGGCCTACATCCCCAACGACGATTTCGGAAGAAAGAGCCTGTTGGATTCGATCCTGTCTCCGATGCCTGAAAATCCGTCGGGAACCCGCAAGGTGAAAGCCCCGGCTGGTCTGCCTCCCTACTTGGCTTCGCTTTACGACGTCCCTTTGCTGACTCGCGAGCAGGAATACCATCTGTTTCGGCAGATGAATTTCCTGAAGCACCGTGCATCGAAGCTTTTGGAAAGCTTGCAGAAGCAGAATCCGAAGGCGTCGGTCATGGATGAGATCGAGAGCCTGTATCAGAAGGCAGGAGAAGTGAAGAACCGGATCGTTCAGGCCAATTTGCGGCTGGTGGTTTCGATCGCCAAGCGGCATGTTGGTCCCAACGATGATTTCTTCGCCTTGATCAGCGACGGCAATATGTCCTTGATTCGCGCAGTCGAGAAGTTCGATTACTCACGTGGCAACAAGTTCAGCACCTACGCCACCTGGGCGATCATGAAGAACTTCGCCAGGACGATTCCTGACGAGTTCAAGCGGCGCGAGCGATTCAAGACAACGCCGGAAGATATCTTCCTGGCAAGGGAGGACGAACGAGCCGATCAATTTGCGGCGGAGATCGACCAGAGGAATCGCCAGGATCAGATCCAGGGGATCCTCGAAAAGCTGGACGCTCGCGAACAGGAGATCATCATTCGCCGATTTGGCCTGGATCATCGGCACGAACCACTGACGCTCAAGGAAGTGGGGGAAACGATGGGGGTGACCAAAGAGCGGATTCGGCAACTGGAAGTTCGAGCGATTTCGAAACTGCGGGCGTTGGCCGAGGCAGCGAAGATCGATATCTGACGATCCAGCGTGTTGATGGAAAGCCGACGAAGGCGGCACGGAAACGTGTCGCCTTTTTTTTATTCATCCGCCAATTCTGTGGTTCACTTTTTCTTGCAAATCACCCCTGCTAGCGAAGGTCGCCACCAGATCAGAGCAGCCTGATTCCAGCGTCACGAACCATGTCATCTGGTAACCTGCAAAGGGCAAATCGATCGGGTTGCCTTGAAGGCGATCGTCATGCCGAAAAACCCCAAAGATGGACGAAGCTTTTCACCCTCTTTCCTTCTTGCGACATCTCACCACTCACTTCTCGACTCTCACGAAGCCACCAAGGCACGAAGCGAGTGAGCTTCCGGTTTCATCGGCAATTCCTTGCTGGGAAGCCAGTCGACTTCTTGTGCGGGCTGTCACTGGTTGGTTGCCAACCGAATTGACCGGTCGAATGTCGCTTGGAACAAGTGGTCATGTGCTGACGAACGCTGCGTCTTGCCTTCTTCGCGTCGTGGCGGCTTCGCGTGAGACCAAGGGATCCGTGTCCGAACTTTCTTCAGCGCGCTTCGGAAGCGATGCGCCGTGCCGCCAGTGCCTGATCGACTTCCCGGATGTACTTCTGACCAACCGATCTTCGGGGGTGAATCAAGTTGTAGTAGACGATGTACCAGAGTGCAGCGATGCCATCCTTTAGTCCAATTTTTTTCCCTTCCTCGTAGGTTCTTCCGTAGTAGGAGATCGGGACTTCATAGGTGCGTGCCCGAGTCTTGCAGATCATCGCAGTGATCTCGACTTCCATACCGAATCCATGGCTGGTCAGTACCAGTGGCTGAATGACTTCCCGCCGAAACGCCTTGTAGCAGGTTTCGATATCCGACATGTTCCGGTTGGTCAGGAAGTTGCAGAAGTAGGTGAGGAATTTGTTGGCTAGGTAGTGATAGAAATAGAGAACTCGCGCTGCTTTCTTCACCAGGAAACGGCTGCCATAGACCACGTCGGCAGTGTCTTCGAGGATTGGGGCAAGCACGTCGGGTATCTCGCTGGGATCGTATTCCAGATCGGCATCCTGGATGATCAGAACATCCCCCGTTGCGCCCTGGATGGCTCGGCTGACCGCAGCCGTTTTCCCCTGATTGGTCGGCTGACGCATCGCGCGGATGCGATCCTGGTGGTCTCTGGAAAAGCGATCGATCACCTCCCAGGTGCCGTCCGTGGATCCATCGTCGACGACGAGAACTTCCAGTTGCTGGTAGGGAAGTGAAAGAACCTTTTCTAGGATGGTCCCAATCGAATCGACTTCGTTGTAGGCGGGGATGAGCACCGAGATTTTCATGACGATTCCTTTGGTGGATCTCCTTCAGCGGAACTCTGGGATCGTTCCAGCGAGACCTTGATTTGAATCCTGCCGATCGCCGGGAGGGGATTGCTCCATCGATCTTTCTGCTGCTTGATCCATCCTAGCGGCAGACCATTCCAGTTGGCGACGCTCCAGCCATCCACCTCAGACAGTCGCTCCCTGCCACTTTCGCCTCTGGCCCATCGCTCCGCCTGCTCCATGCCGAGTTCGACCGATCGATAGGGAGTGAAGTAACGGCGATCCAGCTTTGCTAATGCGTGGCATGGCTGCCAGGTTGGTCCGGCGGATTGGAGCAGTTGGCATCCTTCCAGGGATGGGTCCGCGAGCCAGGACTGTGAGGCCACGGGGGTTCCAAGGACATAGCCGCCACTGCATTGTAAGGCGAGTCCGCGGGAAGATCCAAAGCTGTTGAGCGCCGCAAGGAGTGCTTCGGAACCTTCCGATTTGCCGGAAGGACCTGTCGGTAGCTTGGTTTTTCGCAGGCGGGAGGATTGGTTTTTGGATGCGCCCTTGGATCCCACCCCGGAGGCGTACGGCGGGATGGCTTGACTGGTGCGATGGAGCACTGCCGCGAAGGCACCTTCGCATCGATCGTGGTCGGGCCACACGCGGTAGCTGCTGGGGTGCAGTCGACTCTGCCACGCCTCCAGTTCCTGGACCGGTCGCGATTCCCAGCATCCTGGCTGACTAGCTTCCAGCCACTGGACGACCTCTTCATTTTCCTCCGGCGCGAAGGTGCAGGTTGAATAGACTAGACGGCCACCCGGTGCGACCAGACGGCTGGCTGCATCGAGGATTCTTTTTTGCCGAGCGGCTGCGTGAAGGATCTGCGGTGGACTGAATGCGTTGCTGGAGCGTTTCCCAGCAGCGACCATGGCCTGACCGCTGCAGGGTGCATCGACAAGCACGGCATCGAATCGCTCGGAAAATCTCTCCACAAGCCACTCGGGATCGCTGCGGCAGGTGGCAAACGAAGGATTGCCTGTCTGGTGCAGCACCCATCGAAGCAGTTCCGTGCGTCCAGCAATCGGTTCATTAGCCACCAGGAATCCCTCGGGTCCTAGTTGTTCCAGAATGGCCGATGCTTTTCCGCCAGGGGCCGCGCAGAGGTCGCAGACGGTTTGCGACGGCTGGACATCCAGCAGCCGGACGGCCAGTAGCGAACCTGCATCCTGGATGTAGTACCGTCCGGCGGCGTAGTAAAGGCTTTGGGAGGGGCGAAGCTGTGAGTCGACCAGCCAGCGTCCCAAGGGATGCCAGGGAACCTGATCCACTTCGAAGGGGAGACTTTCTTCTGGTTGATCGGGTCGTAGTCGAATCGACCTTGGGGGCGGTTGCTGCAAGGCGGCCTCGATCGAGGTGCTGCGATCGGTGGCCATCTGAAGCGATTGCAGCAGCGCCTTCCATCTCGATCCATCCACCTCCATACTCTCCGCTCCCTGTCGTTGGATCGAGATCCTTTTTCCTCTTGATGGCCTCATCCGCTGCATTGTATCGATCGCAAGCCGAGGGGACGGGACGGAGTCGCTGGATTGACCTTGCCTTTCGCAAGGTTGGTCAGCCGCTATGATGGAAAGTTGGTGTGCCCCTCAGCTTCGGATCGCTTTGGCGGTCAGACTAGGCTGGCGATCCAGAGATCGCTGGGATGGGGAAGCGGGGTGTGAGTTTGGGAGATTCGCTGTGACAGCGCCGGACTGGAAGTTGCTGATGGCGCGCGACCGGCGACCGCTGGAAGCGACCTGGAAGAAACTTTTCGCAGGCGATTCGACGCCTGTTGGACCGGCCGCCGACCGTTTCTGGGAAAGTTTTCACGCCTCGGAGCGGCTCCTTAGCTCCAGGCGTTCTCTGCCGCTTCGACTCCAGTACGATCCAGAGCTTCCGATCAGCCACCATCGTCAGGAGATCATGGCTTCCCTGATGCAGCGAAAGTGCTTGATCGTCTGTGGGGAAACGGGGTCTGGGAAAAGCACCCAGCTACCGAAGATCTGTCTGGAGGCAGGACTGGGCCGCAGTGCGGTCATCGGCCACACGCAGCCACGCCGCATCGCCGCTCGCTCCATCGCCGCTCGCTTGGCAGAGGAATTGGGATCGCCCTTGGGGCAGGCCGCTGGATTCAAAATGCGATTCTCCGATCGCACCGATCCCAAGACGCTGGTCAAGCTGATGACCGACGGTGTTCTGCTCGCGGAGATTCAGCGAGATCGCTGGTTGGAGCAATACGATGCGATCATTCTGGACGAAGCGCATGAGAGGTCGCTGAACATCGATCTGTTGATCGGCTATCTGAAGCGAGTCATCGCCAGACGGCCTGATTTCCGGTTGATCGTCACTAGCGCCACGATTGATGCCGAGCGGTTTGCGGAGCATTTTGGAGATGCGGAAGGGCCAGCCCCGATCTTCACCATCGCTGGAAGAACCTATCCGGTGGAGTTGCGCTATCGGCCAGTGCTGGGCGACAACCCGGACGAAGAGGATCGGCAGGAAGCGTCGCTCGATCAGCGGCTTTGCGATGCGATCGACGAGTTGCTGCAGGATGCCGAGGGAGATCTGCTGATTTTTCTCCCTACCGAGCGAGAGATCCGGGAGACGGCTCAGGTGGTTCGCGGCCACTTGGTGCGCCGTGGTTTGGGGGATCGATTCGATCTATTGCCGCTTTACGCTCGATTGGCGGAATCGGATCAGGATCGGATCTTCCATCCTGGGCCCAAGCGGCGCATCGTGCTGGCGACGAATGTCGCTGAATCTTCTTTGACAGTCCCGAGAATCGGTGCTGTTGTCGATACGGGGACAGCCCGAATCAGTCGATTCGCTCCGCGCAGCAAGGTTCAGAGGCTGCCGATCGAACCGATCTCGCAGGCATCAGCCAATCAGCGCGCTGGTCGGTGCGGGCGACTGTTTCCCGGCATCTGCGTGCGGCTATATTCCGAGACAGATTTCCAAAGTCGCTCCCCATTCACCACCCCCGAGATTCGACGCAGCGCACTGGCGGGAGTCCTTTTGCAGATGAAGCTGGTGGGGATCGACGATCTGGAATCGTTTCCCTGGCTGGACCCGCCCCGCCCCGAAATGATTCGGGAGGGAATCGCCACCCTCCGCGAACTCCAATCGCTCGATGGTGAGGGGCGACTGACCCCCATCGGACGCATGCTGGGGCGATGGCCCGTCGATCCGCGAGTCGGACGGATGCTGATCGCTGCATCCGAAAACCAGTGCCTAGCCGATGTGCTAGTGATCGCAAGTGCTCTGGAGGTTCTAGATCCTCGGATCCGACCTCCCGAGAAGCAGCAGGCGGCCGACGAAGCGCATCAGATCTTTCTCGATCCCTTCAGCGACTTTATCAGCTACTTGAAGCTCTGGGACCAGTACCAACGCTGGAAAGCCGATCTGGGGCGAAGTCGACTTCAGAAGGCATGTGAAAGCCGCTTCCTGTCGATGGTGCGGCTGCGGGAATGGAGCGAAGTGCATCGGCAGTTGCTGGAGCAAGTGGAAGCGCAGGGACTCAAGGTGGGGCGTCGCTGGGTGGAGCCGAGTTCGGCGGAAGCTGAAGCGGTAGAGAAGGAGCCTGATCGATGGGCTCCTTCCGATCCCTATCGGCGGATCCACCAGAGCCTTCTGACGGGGTTGCTCTCCGGCGTCGCTATGGCCGACCAAGAGGGGCGATATCAAGGCGCCCACGGGACTTCGTTCACGCTGTGGCCAGGTAGCGGACTGCGCGGGACACGCCCCAAGTGGATCGTCGCCGCCGAGGTTGTGGAAACCACGCAGCGATATGGCCGCTGCGTCGCGCGCATCGATCCCAGGTGGATTGAACCGATGGCGGGGCACCTGCTGGACTACCACTACGACGCTCCTTTTTTCAGTCGCCGCAATGGCGCCGCCAGCGTCCAGCGACGTGGCAGCCTCTTTGGACTTCCTATCGTTCCAAGGCATCCTGTACCGCTGGCACCCATCGATCCTTCCCTGGCCCGGCGCCTACTGATCGATCAGGGGCTTTCGGAAGGGGAATTGGCCTCGCGAGCCAAGTTCTATCAGTCCAATCAAAAGACGATGGCGGAACTGGAGAAGTGGGCTGCATGTGCACGGCAGCGACAATGGATCATCGATCCCTATCGCCTGCAGCAGTTTTACGAGCAGCATCTGCCTAAGGAGGTCGTCGATCGTCGTTCGCTGGAAGCCTGGGATGCCTCGGTCGATTCCAACCATCCGATCTACCTGAACGCCGCTCAGTGGATCGACCAGACAACGCGCCAGGAACTCGAAGAACGGTTTCCCGCTGATATCCAATTGGCATCGACAAAGATGCCTGTGGTCTATCGTTTTCAGCCTGGAGCCGAGACAGATGGAGCGACCTTGAGTGTGCCTCAACCGATGCTCTCACAAATCTCCTACGAACAGGCTCCCTGGTGGATTCCGGGTTTTATGGAGGAGTGGGTGGTCGCGCTAATCAAGTCGCTTCCCAAGAGGTTGCGGAGCCAGTTGGTGCCAGCTTCCCATGTGGCACAGCAGTTGATCCAGCAGTGGCGCGAGGCAGGCTGGGGCAAGAGACCCTTCTGGCCCACACTCACCGATGGGCTTTCCCGAATGGCGGAACAGCCGATCGAGCGAAAGGACTTTCAGTGGGAAAAGATCCCAGAGCACCTGAAGATTCGATTCGAAGTGGTCGGGCCGGAAGGGAAGTTGATCGGGGCAAGTCGCGACCTGGAGCAACTGAAGCAGCAGTTCGTCGCCAGGGATACCCAGCCGCGGCGAACCGAACATGGCACGCAGTTCCCATGGCTCCACCAGAAGCACCAGACGTTTCCCGATCGGAACATCCCCAAGCAAGTCTCGGTCGATCATCATGGCATGACGATCCTGAAGTATCCCGCGCTTTCCGCTACCGATGCCGATGCAACGCTCGAATGGTTCGACGATCCAAGCACAGCGATTCGCCATCATCGCCAAGGTGTCTGGAGACTGCTTTCGATCGCCGATCGCAAAGAGGTGAAGATGCATCTGAGCCATCTGCCGGGGATTGCAAGGTCGCTGATGCTCCTGGGGTCGGTCCTTCCCAAAGACAGGATGATGGAGGGGCTGGGCTGGCTGCTGATTGCGATCGCCTACCCGGTTCCCGAGGTGGAGGTATGGAGCCAGGAGGAATGGAACAGGCTGAGAAGCACACGGCTGGAGCGGTTGGGGGGAGCCGCCGATGAAGTCGCCAGATGGCTACCGGAATGGGCGGAGGCGCACCACCGGCTCGCCTTGAAATTGGAGGCGACCCCACGTCCTGCGGAATCGGTCCGGCTTGCCATCCAAAATCAGGTGAAGACACTCTATGAGCCGTTGTTCCTCCAGCAGACCCCTTGGGAATGGTTGCGAGAGTTTCCAAGATACTTCAAGGGGATGGTGGTCCGATGCGACAAGTCCGCCGGGCAAATCCCAAAAGACCAAGCGACGGAGGCCCTCCTGAAGCGATTCTGGGACGCATGGGAACAACGACCTGGAGATGATCGCCAGCGTCCGATCGAGGACCAGTGGCAGCAATTTCGATGGGCGATCGAAGAACTGCGAGTCTCCCTCTTCGCGCAGACTCTCGGGACCCGCATCGCCGTCTCACCCAAACGACTCGAGAAGATGCTGGAATCGCTGTTGCAACGCCGTTGAGCCTTTCACCTTGGAAGTCCGACAGGCATCATCGCAGTCCCCAGTGTGGCAGGAACCGAGGAATTGCTGCATGGACCAGTAAGAAGGGCATGCGCCGGCCTCGTGCCCATGCGGTTCATCTCGCGGAGTCACAAAGGCACAGAGCCGAAAGAAGGATCGATGGGTCTGCACTCGCCGTGACTGGGTGGCTCCGTGAGAGGCAAAGAGGCGAGATCAGGCTCTCGTGGGTTTCATCTTGCCCCAACGACCGACGGAATTGGCCGGTGGCCCCGATTCGGCTGGTCCATCGGGGAGTTAGATCTGGTAGTTCGAATCGAGTCCTAGGTCATCACTGTTGCCAGATCGGATCTTGAGCTTGGGCTTCTCCAGCACCACGGTTGTGCGAGGTGCGACGCTGGAGGTGATCCAGACGCTGGAGCCAATCACGGCGTCATGTCCGATGACTGTCTTGCCTCCCAAAATGGTCGCATTCGCGTAGATGACAACACGATCTTCGATCGTCGGATGACGCTTGGTTCCTCGAATCAACTGCCCTTCGGTATCGGTCTGAAAGCTAAGTGCGCCTAGGGTGACCCCCTGATAGATTTTGACTCGACTGCCGATCTCGCAAGTCTGCCCGATCACCACGCCAGTGCCGTGATCGATGAAGAAGTGGTCTCCAATCGTCGCCCCCGGATGGATGTCGATCCCCGTCTGCTTGTGGGCCCACTCCGTCATCATCCTCGGGATGAAAGGGACACCGAAGCGGTGGAGTTGATGCGCGATTCGGAAAATGGTGATCGCTTCCAGACCGGGGTAGCAGAAAATGATCTCGTCCCTGTGCGACACCGACGGGTCGCCCTCGAACGCTGCATCGACATCGGTTGCCAGGACTGAGCGGAGATCTGGGATGGTCTCCAGGAACGAGATCGCGATCGCCTGCCCCTTGGCTTCATAATCCGATGGACATTCCTCAACGCGGCGCTGTCGAATCCGATCATCATGCCGAAGGGCTCGAGCGATCTGGGTGGTGAGTTGGTCGTGCAGATTGTCGATTAGGTTGCCGACATGGTAGGTGACGTTCCCGATGTGAAGCCCCTCCCGACGACGAAAGCCGGGGTAGAGAAGATCCTTGAGGTCTTCCAGGATCTGGATGATCACTTCGTACTTGGGCAAAGGGCAATGCCCCAGGTGATTGATCCGATCGGATTGGCCATAGGTGGCGACAATCCGGTCGGTCAGCCTGGGAAGCTGTTCCTTCAGACGGACATCCGATGCCATCAAGCTGCCTCCTTGCAGCCGAGATGGTGCCCATGGGGCCGCAGGTCGCCCTTCGGCTATTCTGCCAGTCGCATGAAGCAGGATCTCGATTTTCGCTGTGCCAAGTCAGAGTCTACGGATTGCGAGGCCATGCACCAACTGGGTCTCTATCGGTTCTCGCTTTCGCATCGAATCACTGACGATGTGGCAATCCCTTGCGGCCGCTTAATCCGTAAAGCTTCCAATCGCTAGATAAAGGCTGATTCGACCATGCTGTGAATTCGTATCCGTCCGGCCGAGCATCCAACTTCACCCTCCCTGAGGGAGGGTGAAAAAGGCCGACCTTACCTTTCCTCACAGTA